>CAYVKE010000001.1:0-113803 GCA_964451935.1 uncultured Synergistaceae bacterium
CTCGTCGGGCTCATAACCCGAAGGTCACAGGTTCAAATCCTGTCCCCGCAACCAATTGGCGGTGTAGCTCAGATGGCTAGAGCATGCGGTTCATACCCGCAGTGTCACTGGTTCGATTCCAGTCACCGCCACCACTGTTATTTTGACGGTTCCCGTTTCATGGGAGCCGTTTTTTTTTCTGGAAATTTCGCGAATCATATCCGAGTCGCTGCATTGTTCTCTCCTTTGTGTGAAGATGAGGAATGAATGGTATACAGTAGATATGAAATATCTGATGCTTTTTTGGAAAAGCAATTTCGCGAAATCGGGATCCGACAGGGATGGTGGGACACGAAGGACCCTGTCGTTCTTGCTGTCTCAGGCGGCGGAGATTCCATCGCGCTTCTCTGGTTTTTTTCCACCTTCTGGCCCGGTGAGATCGTTGTGGCTCACATAGAGCACGGCATCCGAGGAACGCCTTCATTCCAAGATGCGCGGTTCGTACGTAATTTTTCCGAAACATTGGGAGTATCATGTGTTGTTGTGCATACCATCGTCGCACGACTGAGAAAAAAGGGCGAAACGCTTGAGGAAGCTGCGCGCAGGACCCGTTATTCGATCCTTGAGACAATACGGGAAGAACGGAAAGCCTGGGGAATCGCTTTTGGCCATAACGCGGATGATCGCGTCGAAACAATGTTGTTGAATCTGTTTCGCGGCTCCGGTTTTGCGGGACTTGCCGGAATACCGGAGCGGCGTGGGACGATCGTCCGCCCTCTCTTGTCGTTTTCGCGCGAAAAGCTGCGTTCGATTCTGGCCGAGCGGAATATTCCTTGGCGTGAAGACGAGACGAATCAGGTCGGCGTCTTTACAAGAAACCGTATTCGTCTGGAATGCGTCCCGTGGATCGAAAAGAACATCAATCCCCGGGTCAAAGAGAGACTTCTCGATCTTGCGGACGAAATGTTGCGTTTGCGTGTCCGCGAGGAGAATCGAATCCGTTCGTTATTGAAGAAACTCGAATATCCTGCGCCGCTCATCCCGTTCGTTCTACGGAGGAGCGATTTTACGGTTCTCGATTCGTGGGACAGAGCGTTGCTGTTGAAAGCTGTCGGAACGAAGCTCGGTTTGACCGCCCTATCACGCGCCCGGCTCAATGTCCTTTGCGGGCTCTGCGACAAGGGGGAAAAATGGACCTTTCAATGGCAGGGCGATTGGGTCGTGCAGGGGGGATCGGGCGACTTTATCGGTTGGGTTCGCCCGTTTCGGGCGGATTGGGTCGACCGAAATACAGTTTGGGCCCCCCTCCCCGGTCGTTCTATCGCCTGGGGCGGATGGATCATCGAATGCATCGCGTGTCCGCATGGAAGCGAAATGCCGGAAGAGCGGGAACAAATAGCGTCACTATCCTTTTCCCGGTCAAAAATATCCGTCGGTTCGTCCGCGCAGGCGCTTGCGGACGGAGCAGACGAAGCCGGGGCGGTTCCGTGGTTTTGTCGAAACATCTGGCCCGTTCTGAAATCCGGGCAAGGTGTTTTCGTTCCTTTTTGGAAGGATCCTGCGAGTCTTTTTGACGGGGATGGAATCGGGATTGTTTTTCGTCCCTCAATATAATTCAGAGAGGTACGTGTCGACCATATGATTCTTTCGGAAGTGCTTATCGATGAAAAGGAAATACGAAAACGAGTTGAAGAGCTTGGGAAGGGAATCAGCGCTGATTACGCCGGCAAGGATCTGGTGGTGATCGGCATTTTGAAGGGAGCCGTCGTGTTCCTGTCGGATCTTGTCCGCTGCATTGACAGGGATGTCGGCGTGACGCTGGACTTCATGGCTGTTTCCTCTTACGGCGATTCGACGAATACGAGCGGCATCGTGCGCATTATCAAGGACCTGGATTGCAGCATTCGCGGAAAGCATGTCCTGATCGTGGAGGATATTGTTGACACGGGACTGACTCTATCATATCTTGTCAAAATGATGCTTGAGAGAGAGCCGGAAAGCGTCCGCGTGTGCGCGCTTCTGGATAAGGTCGAGCGTCGCAAGGTCGAAGTGGCGGTTCAATACACCGGATTCGTCATTCCGGATTATTTTGTCGTCGGCTATGGGTTGGACTATTCGGGACGATGGCGCAACCTTCCCTCAGTCCATGTCGTGGTTCCTGAAAGGGGAGACGAAGCGTAATTGGGACGTCTTATGAAGAATCTGGGTCTCTACCTGATTTTGATTGTGCTTGTGGTCAGTCTGGTCAACGTGTTTTTGGCTCCTCCGCAAGGCTCGCAGCAGTCGCTTGAGGTCTCGTACAGTGCGTTGCTTCAGGGGGTCGCCGACGGCAGCGTTACATCGGTCATCATCCGCGAGAACTCGATAAAAGGCAGATACAGAGACGGACGGGAGTTTATCTCGTATGTCGCGGAACCCGGATCACTCGCGAAAGAGATCTCCGAAAAGGGAGTCAGCGTCGAGATCGAGCCGCCGCAAAAAACGCCGTGGTGGGCGGGAATGCTCTCTTCGCTCTTCCCCACGCTGCTTCTCATCGGCGTCTGGGTCTTCTTCCTGTACAACATGCAGGGTGGCGGCGGCAAAGTGATGAATTTCGCCAAAAGCAAAGCGAAGATGTTTCTTGACAATCGTCCGAAGGTGACGTTCAAGGATGTCGCAGGGTGCGATGAGTCGAAACAGGAGCTTCGTGAAGTCATCGAATATCTGAAGGATCCTTCTAAATTCACCGCATTGGGCGCAAAGGTGCCTCGGGGAATCCTCCTTCTCGGCCCCCCCGGCACTGGAAAGACGCTTTTGGCCCGGGCGTCGGCGGGAGAGGCCGATGTGCCTTTCTTCAGCGTCAGCGGTTCGGATTTCGTCGAAATGTTTGTCGGAGTCGGCGCTGCGCGCGTTCGCGATCTTTTCGAGCAGGCGCGGAAATATCAGCCTTGCATCATATTCATAGACGAAATGGATGCGGTCGGTCGCCAGAGAGGCGCCGGGCTCGGCGGAGGACATGACGAGCGGGAGCAGACCCTGAACCAGCTTCTGGTCGAACTGGATGGATTCGATGAGCAGACCGGGATCATTCTTATCGCGGCCACAAACAGACCGGACATTCTGGATCCGGCATTGCTCCGGCCGGGACGTTTCGACCGGCATATTGTCGTTGATCGCCCCGACGTCAAAGGCCGCGAGGCAATCCTGAAAGTCCACTCCGAAGGGAAAAAACTCGCGCCCGATGTGGATCTCGGCGTCATCGCCCGAAGAACGCCGGGATTCGTCGGAGCTGATTTGGCCAACCTTGTGAACGAAGCCGCCATACTCGCCGCCCGCGGGGGAAGGAACGATGTCGGCATGAGCGAGTTCGAGGAAGGGATCGATCGCGTCATAGCGGGGCCGGAGCGCCGGAGCCGAATCGTCGGAGAGAGGGAAAAGCGTATCATTGCATATCATGAAACAGGGCATGCGCTTGTTGCGAAATTCATACCCTCAAGCGATCCCGTGCATAAAATCTCCATCATTCCGAGAGGACATATGGCGCTTGGGTTCACGCTGCAACTGCCTACCGAGGATCGATTCCTCATGTCCCGTTCCGAAATGATCGACCGGATATGCGGGCTTCTTGGGGGGCGCGTGGCCGAAGAGATTAAATTCGGAGACGTCACGACGGGCGCCGGAAACGACCTTGAGAGAGCGACGCAGATCGCCCGTCAGATGGTTACGGAATTCGGCATGAGCGAGAAGCTGGGCCTTGTGAAGCTTGGGCATAAGCACCAGGAGGTCTTTCTGGGACGGGATATCGGCGAGGACAGAAACTATAGTGATTTTGTGGCTCATGAGATAGATGTAGAAATAAAAAAAATAATAGATGAGTGCTATTACAAAGTCCGTAATATTCTTGTCGATAATCTTTCGAATATGGACAGGGTCGCCGAAGCTCTTCTCGAACGGGAAAACATCGAAGGCAAAGAACTTGACGAACTCCTTCGCCTGAACGGCGAACAGGGATCCGGTCCTGAAGAAGAAAACGGTCTTGAAGCGTCCGAATCGACTCTCGAAAAAGAACCGACGGCGCCCCAACCGCTATAGCAGAACAAAGCAGAAACCGAATACGAAAAACGAACAATTCGGGAGTGCGCCGTCTGTACGCGTGCTCCCGTTGTTCTTTCTTCGGGAATCGACTCGTTTCGACCGTTTGTGAAGGAGGATAGCGGATGAAATACATTCAATCTCCTTTCCAGAATGAAACGTTCCGGCTGAATTCTCCGTGGCCGCCTTCCGGAGATCAGCCGCAGGCTATCGAAAAGCTGACCTCGGGCGTCTTGCGGGGAGACAGATACCAGACGCTTCTCGGAGTTACGGGAAGCGGAAAAACATACACCGTCGCGAACGTGATTTCGAAGGTTCAGAAACCCGCGCTCGTGTTGGCGCACAACAAGACCTTGGCCGCGCAGCTGTATAGCGAGTTCAAATCGTTTTTCCCGGATAACGCGGTCCGTTATTTCGTGAGCTATTATGATTACTATCAGCCCGAGGCGTACCTTCCGTCGACAGACACCTTTATCGAGAAGGACGCTTCCATCAATGACCGGATAGAAAAACTGCGCCTGGACGCAACGAAATCGCTCATTGAAAGAAGAGATGTCATCGTTGTCGCAAGCGTCTCGTGTATTTATGGTTTGGGAAAACGCGAAAATTACGAGGACGCGATCCTTCCGTTTGCAGTCGATGAGGAATGGGACGTACGTTCATTCCTTGAGCGACTCGTAGACAACTACTATGAGCGGAACGATATTTCGCTCGAGCCCGGGACCTTCCGCGCGCGCGGCGATATCGTGGAAATATACCCATCGACGGGGGAATACGCGATCCGTGTAGCATTTGACGGAGATCGCATCGAAAGGATAGACGAGTTCGATCCCGTGACGGGGCGTTCGCAAAAGACGCTTCCATACGCGTCGATTTTCCCGGCGCAACACTATGTCACGAACAGAAACGCCGTCGAAAACGCCCTTCCCCGGATTGAAGAAGAGATGAAGCAGCAGGAAGCGATGTTCCTATCCCGGGGAAAGTACCTTGAAGCGCAGCGAATAACGATGCGAACGCGGTACGATATGGAGATGCTTTCGGAGGTCGGATATTGTTCCGGCATCGAGAACTATTCCCGTTATCTTGACGGTCGTTCGGCCGGAGAACCTCCCGGGACGCTTGTCGATTTTTTCCCGGAAGATTTTCTGATGGTCGTCGACGAATCGCATATCACGCTTCCGCAGGTGCGGGGCATGTTCAACGGCGACAGGGCCCGAAAGGAAGTCCTTGTAGAAAACGGCTTCAGACTCCCGTCCTGCCTTGATAACCGCCCGCTGAACTGGCAGGAATTTCTGAAGCATATGAAGCAGGCCCTCTTTATCTCCGCCACGCCGGGAGATTGGGAAAACGACGTTTCGACGCAGGTTGTCGAACAGATCATTCGTCCGACAGGGGTTCCCGATCCGGAAGTATTTCTTCTTCCCGCAAAAGGGCAGATCGATGATCTGGTCGAGCGTCTCCGAGTCATCGAGGAAAAGAAGGAACGGGCTTTGGTGACGACGCTTACGAAGAGATCCGCGGAGGACGTGGCCGAATACCTCCAGGAACTTCGGATTAAGGTTCGGTACATCCACTCCGAATTCAACACGTTCGAGCGGGCGGAACTCATTCGGGATCTTCGCGCCGGCGCAATATCCGTTCTCGTCGGTGTCAATCTTCTCAGAGAAGGGATGGATTTGCCGGAGGTTTCGCTCGTCGCGATATTGGACGCCGACAGGGAAGGATTTCTCCGCTCACATCGTTCTCTCGTGCAGATGATGGGAAGAGCGGCCAGAAATACGCAGGGAATCGTGATTCTCTATGCAGACGACGAAACGGAGAGCATTCGTTCGGCCATGGAAGAGACGGGCCGACGACGAAAGAGGCAGGAAGAGTACAACGACCTTCATGGGATTACGCCGGAAACGATACGAAAAGAAGTCATTTCCCTGCTTCCCGAAGAATTTCTGGAAAAGGCAAGGGTAGCGCAGTCGAACGCGAAAGATGCCTTCGTTTCCGTTGGAGATCTGGAAAAACTCATGTGGCAGGCGGTCGAAAAGCTCGATTTTGAACGCGCCGCCGAGTTACGGGATGTGATCATGGCCCGAAAAGGGGGAGCAAACAAGAGTGACGGATTGGATTCGAATTCGGGGAGCACGGGAACACAACCTCAAAAACGTCGACGTCGATATTCCAAGAAATAAACTTGTCGTCATTACGGGTCCTTCGGGTTCGGGGAAATCTTCGCTGGCGTTCGACACCCTCTACGCGGAAGGACAACGCCGTTACGTCGAATCTCTCTCCGTATACGCCCGGCAGTTTCTCGGCGTTCAGGGAAAACCCGACGTCGATGATATCTCCGGTCTCTCGCCGGCGATATCGATCGAACAGAAAGGGGCGTCGCACAACCCCCGTTCGACGGTCGGCACAGTAACGGAGACATACGATTATCTTCGGCTCATCTTCGGCCGGATAGGAATTCCGTATTGTCCGAACTGCGGGAAACCCGTCATCCGGTACTCGCTTGACGAGATCGTGGAAAGCATATTCAGCGACCTCGAAGGAAAGAAGATCGAAATCCTTTCGCCGCTTGTTCGGGGGAAAAAGGGAGAGTTCAGAAACCTCCTGATACAGACGAGAGAAAAGGGTTTCCTCCGTGTCCGTGTCGACGGAAAAATTCTTTGGCTGGAAGAAGAGATTCCGCTTGAGAAGAACCGGCGGCATACGATCGAGGTAGTGGTTGACCGCGTACTCGCCATTCGGGAAAGGCGGGGGAGGATTTCGGAAGCTGTTGAGAACGCGCTTTCCCTCAGTAACGGCATCGTGATGATCTTTTCGGAGGACGGTTCGGAAAAAACGCTGTCGTCAAATTTCACCTGCGCCGATTGCGGAATCGCGATGCCGAATGTCGAGCCGCGCCTTTTCTCCTTCAACAATCCGTACGGCGCCTGTAAAGAGTGCAGCGGGCTCGGAAGCCACGAGTTTTTTTCGGAAGAACTCTCCATCGACACGGAGCGGTCGATCCCGGAAGGCGCCCTTCTGCCATGGAAGAAGAAACACTACATGCTTTCCAAACTCCAGCAATATCTGGAGAAATATTCCTGGGACGTTTCGCGTCCCTTTTCAAAACTTCCGGAGGATGTCAGAAACCTGGTCATCCACGGCGCCGAAGAACGCCTTCCCATGCTCTTCAAGGACGGCGCGGATTCAAAGGTCTATATGGGGCGCTATGAGGGACTTCTTCCGTGGCTCGAGAATCGCTGGAAGGACACGGAATCCGAGAATGTGAAGGAGGAGCTGGAGGGATATCGCGTCGAAGACGCATGCGCGACGTGCGGAGGATTGCGGCTTTGTCCCGAAGCCCTGCATGTGAAGGTGAAAGGATATAACATCGGAGAACTCGTTCTCATGCCGATTGACGATCTCGTCCCCCTGCTCCGGAATATGGAATGGACCTCGCAGGAAAACGCGATCGTCGGACAGGCGATTCAGGAGGTTCAGAAGCGGCTGTCGTTCATATGCGATGTTGGGGTCGGGTATCTTTCGCTTCATCGACGCGCCGATACGTTGAGCGGCGGCGAAAGTCAGCGAATCCGTCTCGCCACGCAGATCGGATCGAAACTCAGCGGCGTCCTGTATGTGCTTGATGAACCCACGATCGGGCTTCATGCGCGGGACACGTCGAGACTCATCCGGACGCTGCAATCCATCCGGGATCTGGGGAATAGCGTCGTTGTCGTGGAACACGACCGGGATACGATGATGGCCGCGGACGCCATCGTCGAAATGGGACCTGCCGCAGGTGAACTTGGCGGAGAAGTCGTCTCGAGCGGCTCTTTTGAAGACGTCTCGAAAACCGATTGCCTGACCGGACCCTATCTGCGCGGCGAACAATCCGGGATGATCCGGAGGAAAAAACCGAGGAAGCCCGACGGATGGATCAGTGTTCAGGGCGCGGCGCACAATAATCTGAAAAAAATCGACGTTCGGGTCCCTCAGGGAATCTTTACCTGCGTCAGCGGCGTGTCCGGCTCGGGGAAAAGCAGTTTTGTGTATGATGTCCTCTACAAGGGACTACGCCGGATTCTCGATCACGACTTCAGGGAAAGAGCGGGAACGCATACGTCGATTGTCGGATGGGAGTCATTCCGAAATGTGATTTTGGTCGACCAGAGCCCGATCGGGAGGACTCCAAGGTCGAATCCCGCAACGTATACCGGCGTTTTCTCACACATTCGGGATCTCTTCGCGGAACTTCCCGATGCAAAAATCCGGGGATACAAACCGGGCCGCTTCAGCTTCAATGTCAGGGGGGGGCGTTGTGAAGCCTGCGGAGGCGCGGGATCGACGAAGGTGTCGATGCTTTTCCTTCCCGATGTGTATGTCCCGTGCGAAGTGTGCGGCGGAAGCCGGTATAACAGGGAAACGCTTGAAGTGATGTTCAAGGGGCATTCAATTTCCGAAGTGCTGTCGATGACCGTTGACGAAGCCGTCGCGTTCTTCAAGGATCTTCCCGCCATTTCCTCGAAGCTGTCAGTCATTCAGGACGCAGGGCTCGGCTATATTCGCCTCGGCCAGTCCGCGCTGACGCTGAGCGGGGGCGAGGCGCAACGCGTCAAGCTCGCAAGGGAATTGGGCAAGCGCTTTTCGGGGCCGACGCTGTATCTCATGGACGAGCCGACGACAGGGTTATACTATACGGACATCAAAAAACTTCTCGAGATCGTCAACAGGATCGTCGACAACGGAAACACGGTTCTCATGATCGAACACAATCTGGATGTCCTCATGTCGGCGGACTACATTATCGATCTCGGACCGGAAGGCGGCAACGGCGGAGGAATGCTCATCGACGAGGGAACTCCGGATCAGCTCGTCCAATCGGGCAAGGGATATACTGCCTGGTATCTTCGGCAATATGAGAAGGATCGTATGAATTGAGGCGAACGGAGATGCGTGCGAAGGAACGCGAACTTGAGAACGAGAACGAAAACACGCCGGACCTCTGCTGGGGCAGACAACCGGTCAGGGATCTTCTGGAAAAGACCCCGTCCATGGGATTGCGGATTCTGCTTTCTTCGAGACTTCCTTCGCCCCAGGCGACGCTTTTCAGAACGCTTGCGGCGAATGCGGGCATTCCCGTCGATGTGGTCGACCCGGCGGCTTTGGAACGCGAATGCGGGACAACAGCGACACAGGGCGTTGCGGCCCGGATGTCTCCGATCCCCTGTCGTTCGCTTGAGTCGCTTCTTCGCGAAGAGAAGGGGAAAAGTGCTTCGCTTCTTGTGCTCACCGATCATATCCAGGACCCGCATAATCTCGGCGCCATCGTACGCACTGCGGAAGCCGCAGGAGCGAGCGGCGTTCTTTTCCCGAAGAGGCGTTCCGCGCTTCCCGGCGGGATATCGGTGAAGACAAGCGCCGGTGCGATACTGCGGGTTCCCATGGTCGCCGTCGGGAACGTGGCCGCGTGCGTGGGGGACCTGCAAAACGAAGGGTATTGGGTGACGGTTCTCGATATGAGCGGCGAACGGTCGCTTTGGGAAACGCCATTGGCGGGACGGTGCGTCCTGGTTATCGGAGCGGAAGGGGAAGGGGTGTCGCACCTTGTCCGGCAGCGGTCCGACGAAAGTCTGCGGATCCCGATATGCGGCGGAACGGGATCTCTGAATGCCGGCGTCGCCGTGGCGCTCGGGATGTTTCACTGGGCGCGCGAATGGCGAAAAGACTTCGGAATGAGGAGCTGAGTCGTATGGAGGAAATCCTTCGGAAGAAGATAGGCATCCTTGGCGCCGGAGCTTTGGGAGGCGCTGTCGCTCGAGGCTTGGGACAACGCGGATTCGACGTGTCGGTGTTCGACGCAAACCCGGAAAAGGGAGAAGCGCTCGCTCCCTTTAGCGTTCGCGTCTGCTTGTCTTCAGAAGAGTTGTGCTGCGAGAACGAGATTATCATGGCGGCGATCAAGCCGCACATATTTTTCTCCGTGCTTCGTCCTCTCGAAACGTCGCTGGAAAACAAGCTCTGCGTGTCGCTTGCCGGGGGAATTTCGCTGGATTCCCTGAAGAGCGAGTTCCCGAATATCCGGTGGGCTCGCGCGATGACGAATATCTGCGCCGCGGTGAATCGGGCATTCACCGGATATGTTCTGCCGGAGACGGCTACGGACCAAGAATCCGGATTTCTGGCGGAAGCGCTCGAGTCCCTCGGTGAAGCAGTTCCGGTTCAAGAGAGGCTCTTCGACGCGATAACAGCGATTTCCGGGTCGGGGCCCGCGTTCTACTTTTCGTTTTTCGACGCGTTTCTTCTCGCCGGAGTGCGTTTGGGACTTCCTGCCGATCTGGCGCTGAAAGCGACGGCATGGACAGCCGCGGGAGCTTCGGAACTTCTTTTGCAGAGCGGAAAACACCCTGCAGCGTTGCGAGATGAAGTGTCGACTCCGGGGGGAACGACCATCGAAGGCGTCTCGGCGCTTCATGAGGGCGGCGTTCCTGCGGCGATCATCCGATGTGTTTTGAAGACGGCGGAAAAGAGCGAGAGCATGTCGAAAAAGACGGCGCAGTCGACATCCCGCTGATTCGAAAAAAAAGTCGATTCCTCCGTTGACAAGAGAGCCCCGGGCCTGTAGAATCTTTGTCCGTTGGGTGGTTAGTTCAGTGGAAGAACGCTTCCCTGACGCGGAAGAGGTCATAGGTTCGAACCCTATACCACCCACCATTTTTTACCTGTCAAGGCGCCTGATCGGCGCCTTTTTTGTTATCTTCAGGAGGCTCCCGAGTGATTCTGGGAATAGGCACCGATTTGTGCAGCATATCTCGAATGAGTCGTGCGCTGCGGTCGAATCATTTTCGTGACGCCGTCTTTCACGAGGATGAGATCGTATACGCATCCTCGCAGGCGCTTCCTGCACGACATTTCGCCTCTTCTTTCGCCGCAAGGGAAGCCCTCGCCAAGGCGACCGGAATTTCCACGTTCTCGATAGTACTGAAAGGCGCCTGGATTATCAGGACGAAAAACGGCCCGTGTTTTCGATATGCTTCCGAGATTATGTCGTTGATCGAGAAAAAAGGCATTCGAAAGACATGGGTCAGTCTGAGCCATGAGGATGACTTGGCCGTCGCCTTTGTGATCGTCGAAGGAGAATCCGTGATAGCATGAATTATTTCGATCCGGCCATTGTCCGGGAAGCCGATTCGATAGCCGCAGAACGGTATGGAATCGCCGGAGCGATTCTCATGGAGAACGCCGGCCGTTCCGTGTGCGATGCGTTGCTCTCATTCTATCCGCAATGCCGCAGCGCGTGTATTCTTTGCGGGCCCGGGAACAACGGCGGGGACGGATTTGTCATCGCCCGCCATCTTGCCTTGCATGGCGTATCCGTTCGGGTGTTCATCTCATGTTCGAAAGATTCCTTTCGGGGTGACGCTTTATATCATCGCGACATACTCTCAGGGCTGGGCGTCGATATCCGCGAAAGCGAAGGGCTCAGCGACCAGGAAATGCAGACGGAAATGATTCAAAGCGACGTTTGCGTCGATTCGCTTCTCGGCACCGGATCTTCAGGCGCCCCGCGCGGCGAAATAGCGCGGTTGATACGCCTTTCGGGCGTCGTTCGTCATATTCTGTCGGTCGATATCCCGAGCGGAATCGATCCGCGTACGGGAGATGTGTTCGAGCCGTGTATCCGGGCAGAGATCACGGTTTCGTTGCTTGTCGCGAAGAGCGGACTGGCGGTGCTTCCGGCGCGGGCGGCGGCAGGCCGGATTGTCGTTGGAAGCATCGGCGTTGAAGAAAAAAAAGTTCTTGGAGATTCCCCGCGTGTCGTTGACGCCGCGCTGGAAATTTTTGTTTCGCGGTTTCCCGATATAGGGCCGGAGTGCCACAAATACAAAAAAGGCTCTCTTCTCGTCGTATCGGGATCTGACAAATATCCGGGCGCTCCTTTGTTGTGCGTCGGCGGGGCATTGCGCTCCGGAGCGGGAGTCGTGCGCCTTGTTTCTTCGGAGAACTCGGCGCGGGCGTGTACATCGTTGTATCCCGAAGCGATTTGCGTGCATGCGGATCCCGATACGGATCTGTCCGATATCTTCCGGGAACAATCGATTGCCTCCCGGGCCATTGTTTGCGGCCCCGGGATAGGCCGGGGCGACTGGGGGCGCAAATGGACGGAAATCGTCTGGAGACGGCGCGTTCCATCCGTATTCGACGGAGATTCGCTCTATTGGCTTTCACTTGTTTCGGATTCGGTTACGAGAAGACCGGATGTCCTTTTGACGCCCCACGACGGAGAAGCCGCCCGGCTTCTCGGCATACCGATTGATGACGTTCGTCGCGATCGTCTTGGCGTCGCCCGGAGGATCTCGGACCGCTACGGCCCTGTACTGCTGAAAGGATGGACGACGATTGTCGATGACGGAACACGGACCGCTGTGGTGTCCCGGGGAAATGCAGCTCTTGCCGTGCCCGGCTCCGGAGATGTCCTTTCAGGATGTGTCGGGAGCATGCTTGCTTTCGGGATGACTCCCTATGAAGCCGGCTGCGCGGCTTCATGGATCCATGGGGAGAGCGGCGCCAACTGGGCGCGGAGAAACGGTCCGCTGGGGATGCTTGCCCGGGAAATCGCCGAAGGAATTCCGGAAGTCCTCTCCGGTATTTTGAAAACGCGGGGGAATCCATGCGACGTCGTCGGGTAAACTGGGATGAGGAAGTACAAAAGAGTGAACAAATACGGATGAAGGGCATGAAGAGCACCATTGTGGGGTGCCTCATGTCTTTTTTGCTTTTTGTCGCTGCCAGAAAGGCGAATCCCTCGTGGTCTCCGGGGACCGGAATGCTTTCTTTTTTACTGATAGCGATTGCGATAGTATTGGCGATAACTCTTTTCTTTCGCCTTTCACGCAGGAAGAAGGATACATGACTTTGGGGACGCATAGCATAACATGTCTTTCGGAGTCGCCGGAGAAAACACGGCTTTTCGGAGAAATACTTTCAGGTGTTGTGGAAAAGGCATTGTGCATTCTCTTGCGTGGCAATCTGGGCGCCGGAAAGACTGTTTTCACGAGGGGCCTTGCGAAAGGATTGGGCTTCGAGGCAGTCAGAAGTCCGTCTTTTTCACTTGTGCTGGAATACCCGACCCGACCGCGTCTCATTCACGTCGATCTGTACCGGATCGAGAGCGGACAGGAAGAAGATCTTGCGCTCGATGAATACATCGAAGACGGAAACGTGCTCGTGATCGAATGGCCCGAACGGGCGCGGTCTCTTCCCGGAACGGACAGGTGGTTTCTGGATTTTATCGCTTCCGAAAACCCTATGCGGCGATTACTCAGGTGGCGTGCGGAAGGGCCTCATTCCGCCGCAGCGGAAGCCTTGTTTCTAAAAAAGCTGGAGGAAGGACAATGGGAATATTCCTTGGAATAGATTGCAGCATGCGATGGACAAATATCGGCGTATCCGACGAAACCGGCGTTCTCGGCGAAATAAACGTTCATGCGGGGAAAGAACAGGCCGGCATGTTGCCCCGGATGGTCGGTGACTTGCTGAGTACGAGGAGACTCCGCTTTTCCGACATTTCCGCGATCGGTGTTGCGGTCGGTCCCGGCTTTTTTACCGGAATCCGTATTGGCGTCGCCTATAGTCTCGGACTCTCCTTCGCGTTGGATATACGGACCATTCCAGTCGGCTCATTGGAAGTGATGGCGCAGTCTTTCGGCATTGAGAGCGAAATCGTTGCGCCGATCCTGTCGGCGTCCGGCGGCAACGTTTTCGGCGCGGTTTTTCGCTATGACGAGGGGCAGTTGTGTCCCGTCCATGATGCGGGTTGCTTTTCTCATGACGAGTTTTTTTCCATTCTGGAACCGATGGGGACGAACGTGCGTCTCCTGTATCAGGATATCCGTTTGCTTGACCGTTTTTCGGAAAGAGAACGATCTCTGTGGAATTGTTCAATTTGTTTTATTCGCGGAGGAGCGGTATCGGAACTGACGAGACGAAATTCGAGCAGGGCGCTGCCTCCGTCGGAAATCAGAGCATGCTATCACAGAGCGCCCGATACTGGGAAAAAGTGATTCTGTTGACTTTTCCGCGTATTTTTTACCATATTTATCTCGTTCAAAAATGCGCGGCCTAAACAAAAAACGCCGGAGAATACTTGAATGGAAATGGAGAAGACGTTATTCTTACGATCACAGGAAAGGATGCTTTTGCGAATTCGGCAATCGGGAAATGGAGGAATTGTGAATGACCGCGAGCCGCTTTGAGGTAATTGTAAACACGAGTTGGTGCAAGGGGTGCGAACTGTGCGTTGAAATTTGCCCCAAGAAGGTGCTTGTATTGAACGAGCGTATGAAAGCAGACCCGGTTCACATGGACAAATGCATCGGATGCCGCCAGTGTGAGAATACGTGCCCGGATATGGCGATAACGGTAAGGGAGGCGAATGAGAATGCCTGATATAGCCTTCTGGCAGGGAAACGAAGCGCTCGCGTACGGATCGATCGCTGCGGGATGTCGTTTCTTCGGAGGATACCCCATTACTCCTTCATCCGAAATAGCGGAGATTATGGCGGAGGAGCTGCCAAAGCTTAACGGCCGTTTCATTCAGATGGAGGACGAAATAGGAGGAATCGCCTCAGTGATCGGTGCGTCCATCACCGGCATGAAATCCCTGACGGCGACTTCCGGCCCCGGTTTTTCATTGAAGCAGGAGAACCTCGGTTTGGCGTATATTGCGGAAGTGCCCATGGTGCTGGTCGACGTCATGCGTGGCGGTCCGTCGACGGGAAGCCCGACGAAGGGCGGCCAGCAGGATGTCATGCAGGCGCGCTGGGGGACGCACGGAGATCATGCGACGATCTGCTACGCCCCCTCATCGGCGCAGGAGTGCTACGAAGTCGCCATCAGGGCCTTCAATAACGCCGAGCGTTTTCGGCAGCCCGTTCTGATTCTCAGTGATGAAGTCATTGCCCATATGAGAGAGAAAGTGCTCGTTCCCGAGAAGGGGAGCTTCGAGATAATCAACAGGAAACGCCCAGTCGACGTTCCGGAAAAGTTCGTTCCGTACCGCCCCGATCCCAAGGACGACCTTCCCTGCATGGCCTCTTTCGGCGACGGGTACACGTGGCATGTCACCGGTTTGACGCACAACGACTGGGGATTCCCGACGAACAATCCCGAGGAAATCGAACGGAACGTGTGTCGGCTCGTGAGCAAGGTCGAGCGGTTCCGCGACGATATCGTGCAGTATGAGACGGAGTATACGGACGACGCCGAAGTGATCGTTCTTGCATACGGAAGCGTCGCGCGCTCCGCCCGAAGAGCGGTTCGGGACGCCAGAAAACGCGATGTGAAAGCGGGATTTTTCCGTCCGATTACACTATGGCCGTTCCCGGATAAGGAAATCGAAAAACTGGCGCGAAGAGTCCGCACGATCATCGTCCCGGAAATGAATTGCGGTCAGATGGTTCTCGAAGTGGAGCGCGCAACGAAAGGAAAGGCGAAAATCGTGCAGCAGTCGCTTGTCAATGGAGAACTCTTCAAGCCGAAAGATATTCTCAAGGTTATAGAGGAGGTGGCGTAATCATGCCGAATCCCGAAGTCATGTCCTGGCTCCGAACGCGGTTCTTCCCTCATATCTGGTGCCCCGGATGCGGACACGGCATCATAATGCATTCGCTTTTGCGGGCTCTCGTCTCACTGGAAAAGAAACGGAGCGAAACGGTTATTGCTTCCGGCATCGGATGCTCGAGCCGTATGGCCGGCTATATCGACGCCTGTACAATGCATACGACGCACGGAAGGTCTTTGGCGTTTGCGACGGGCATCAAGCTTTCGAATCCGTCGCTTACCGTTGTTGACGTCATGGGAGACGGCGATTGCACCGCCATCGGCGGAAATCATTTCATACATGCATGCCGCAGAAATATCGACATTACGGCGATCGTCATGAACAATAACATTTACGGAATGACGGGCGGTCAGGCGTCTCCGACGACGCCGCGCGGGGCGCTTGCCACGACGGCTCCGTATGGTGCGATCGAGCCGAATTTCGACATCTGCAAACTGGCCGAAGGGGCCGGAGCTTCCTACGTGGCGCGAGCGACGATCGCCAACCCAAAGCAGGTGGAAATGTTCATAAAAAAGGGCATACAGAAAAAAGGGTTCTCCGTTATTGAAATTGTATCGAGTTGCCATACGCAATTTGGTCGACGCAATAAAAGACGGACTCCTATAGATAATATTAATTATTTCAAGGAAAATTCTATTGCTCTTGAAAAATCAAAGACCATGGCTCCGGAAGAATTGGAAGGCAAGATTATAATAGGTGAATTCATAAATAAAGAAATACCGGAATACACGGATCAATACCTTGATCTGATCGCAAAAGTCAGGGGAAAAGGAGAAGGCCAATGAGATATGAAATTCGTTTCGCCGGATCCGGCGGACAAGGCGTCATTCTCGCGGCTCTCATCGCGGGAGAAGCGGCCGCTCTTTTTGAGGAAGGGCTTTATGTAGTACAATCTCAGTCGTATGGTCCGGAAGCGCGAGGGGGAAAGTCGAAAGCCGAAGTCGTTATTTCCACCGAACCGGTCGATTATCCGAAAGCCGTTTCGCCGAACCTCCAGGTTATCCTGAATCAGCAGGCATGCGAGGAATTTTCGCAGGAAACGCTTCCCGGCGGTCGGATCATCTTCGACGATTTCTTCGTAACGAGCTTCCCGCAGGTGGATGCATACATTTACCATCTGCCGATCGTACGCACCGCGAGAGAAAAGATCGGAAGAGAGCTTGTCACGAATATGGTGGCTCTCGGGACGGTGGCGCGGGTGCTGGAGCTTGAGAAGATTGTGAGTCCGGATTCGGTTCGAAAGGCGATCTGCGCCCGTGTGCCGAAAGGCACGGAGGAACTGAACACGCGCGCGTTCGATGAAGGATATCTCCTTTTCAAATCCAGTCTGCACCTGTAGGAACAGAATTGAAGCGCGAAGCCGCCGAGATGCTCGGCGGCTTTTTTTAGGGGTTGTTGCTTATGAGAAACGGGAATAGTCTTCGTGTTGTCGTCGAATCCGTCAGCAGCGACGGAAAGGGCATCGCGAGGATGCAGAACGGGAAGGTGCTTTTTGTCGCCGGAGGTCTTCCCGAAGAAGAACTGGAGGTTATTGTTCTTCGGGAAAGCCGTGATTATGCAGTCGCCGAAATTGTGAACATCATGACAAAGAACAGGAGACGTATTTCTCCGATTTGTCCCTGGTATCACATATGCGGCGGATGCCAGCTTCAACATGCTGCGTATGAACTCCAGCTGGAAGTAAAAAAACGAATCGTGCAGGACGCATTGGTCCGGATCGCAAAGCTGCAGCCTGCCTATGGGATTGATGAATGCGTTCCGAGTCCGAGAGCGTGGAATTATCGAAATAAGGCGTCTTTCCCGGTCCGTGGAGGCGCTTCGGGAATGCGTATGGGGTTTTTTAAGGCGGGAACGCATGACCTGGCGCCGATAGATGCCTGCCCCGTTATGGAGAAAAGAATCGAAACACTTTTCCAGCATATTCTTGACATTCTTCCGGAGATCCCGCTTTCTCCGTACGATGAAAGGAACCACAGCGGCCTGTTGCGGCATATCGTCTTGCGGTCGGGCAGTTTCACGGGAGATTCTTTGGTCGGATTGGTATGCAGAGAGTATCCGGCGATGGAAGCCGTTGTTCGGATACGGGATCTCTTTCACGCAGCCGGGAAGAGCGCCCCCCGAGGATTATGCATCAATCGGAACCGGGAAAAATCGAATGTCATTCTCGGGAGCGACGTCAGGGAAATATCCGGCGAAGTCATGGTGCGCGAGCGGCTCGATCCATATTTATTCCGGTATGGACTCACGGATTTTTTCCAGGTAAACAGCTTTCAGGCGAAACGTCTGTATGCGTATGCGGCCGAACAGGCAGGAACCGGCGGGAGTCTTCTTGAACTGTATGCTGGGATCGGAACGCTGACGATGTATCTGGCTCCTGCGTATCGTCGAATAACAGCCGTTGAAGAGTGGTTGACAGCCGGAAAAACGATCGCAGCGACAAGTTCGGTCAATCGATTTTCGAATATCGCGCCGATCGTCGGAAGCGCGGAAAACGTAATTCGTGAACTGCCCGACCGGTACGAAACCGTCGTCGTCGATCCTCCGAGAACAGGCTGCGACCGATCGGTGCTCGAAACCATCGCGGACATCGTTACACCAAGAAAGATCGTGTATGTTTCATGTAACCCGGCCACACTGTCGAGGGATGTCCGCATCCTGCACGAAAAAGGTTTTGTTTTGGAAAAGCTTCGTCCCTTCGATATGTTCCCTCAGACAACGCACGTCGAATGTGTCGCCACATTGGTTTCGGATCGCGGCGTCTAATCATCGTGACCGGATCATTCGCGACGCCAGGGTGTTCGTCGCGATGCGGAATTCCCGTACAGAACCGCCGGCTTCTTTCTTTCGTCACGGCGAAAAAGTCCCGATAGTCGTTTCCAAATAGCGTTCTTGATGTCATGTCGGCGCATTCGTCCGCAAAATATTCCCACTTCGGGGCCCCTTTCACGCATAAAGAACACGACCGGAAAATGCGATGCGTTATAATGACATTTGAGAGGGGAGTGGTGGACTCGTGATCTGGAAGCGCATTTTCACGCCGCAAACGATTGATGAACAACCGAATAACACAGGGATTCCCCTTGCCGGAGAGTCTGAGAACGAAGAAGACCCTTCCGTCGGAACGCCGCCAAAGGAGGAGATCCCGTCCTCGGTTTTGGAGCTTACCGTTCGTGTTCGCCTCGATGACGAGAATCAGGTTGGAAGAGCGGCGCTGTTGCTTGCGGCGACGACTACTGAAGAGTCGGAAAACAGTTTCCGAAGGGACCTCGCACGGTGGAACTGGAGATCGGTGGCGACCGAAGTCGGCGGTCTTGCAGGAGATCTTCCTCAAAAGATCACAAGAGCGCTGGTCGGAGCCTCGCTGAACGCGGGAGTGGTCGAGAAGAAGCGGAACGAGATGCACGCCCTCATGCACGCGGCCGTCGAAGCGCTCGATGGATTTCTTGCGGTCGGAATGCTGGAAGCGAGCATCGGCGCGAAAATTTCTATCGTTCGGAACTCCCGATGGATCGCCGTCGCCGTTATGGGAGATACCGCGTATCATGCGGTCGCTCATCATGAACGCTGCGGCCTTGGAGTTATGCATATTTGACGATTGTTTTCCGACGCCGGATGTGGTAGATTCTCACTTTGTTCGGTGGGAATTTTTAACGTTGCGGAGGTGTAGAGATATGAAAAAAGACATCCATCCTGATTATGTTGCGTGCAAGGTGTTCTGTGCGTGCGGAAACAGTTTCGAGACCCGCTCGACGAAGAAAGAAATCCGCGTCGGCGTATGTTCTGCATGCCATCCTTTCTTTACCGGAAGGAAGGGATCGAAGGTCGTTCTTGAAGCCGGACGGCTTGAGAAGTTCCAGAAGAAATACGAAGGTGTCAATTACGGCCAGAAAGAACGCAAGGAAGAGGAATAGGGGAGCCTCGCTCCCCTTTTTTTTGACGAGGAGCCTGGAATAATGGATTGCCGTGTGGCGCTGTTGGCCTATACGCCCGAACCGGACAAGGTCGTTGCGGCGGCGGCGCGCCTCTGTTACAGCGACGAGTCGGCATCCGTTCTGAAAAATGCCGTCTCGCCGGAGCGAACGAGGACATTCATATCGAACCTTCTTCGCAGCGGGCATCACTCTCCTCTGGAGCATGTCTCGTTTACCTTCGCCGTTGACGGCATCAGTCGCGTCACGACGCACCAGATCGTCCGACACAGAATCGCCAGTTACTCCCAGAGAAGCCAGCGGTATGTCCGGATGAACGAGCCTGCCTGCATCATGCCGAAGTCCGTTGCGGAGAACGAGGCTGCACGAAAACTCTTTTCCGAAACGGTGAAATCGTGCCATGATGCGTATTGCGTTCTCGTCGACGCGGGAATTCCCAAAGAGGACGCACGGTACATACTCCCGCATGGATGGGAGACAAGCATCGTTATCACAATGAATGCGCGGGAACTGCACCATTTTTTCGGGTTACGACTGTGTCGGAGGACGCAGTGGGAAATCCGTGCAACAGCGCGGCGCATGGCCGTCGAAGCCAGAAAGGCGGCTCCGTTCATTTTCGAGACGCTGGGTCCCGGATGCGTCGGAGGCGTCTGTCCGGAGTTGCCCCCGTGCGGTTCTCCGTATGCGTCCGTTGACGAAGTGCTGAAAGATGGTGCGGACTCGTGATGGGGAAAGTGATTTTTCGGTCGCTGGCTGCCCTTGCGACGGCAACCACGGAACGGATCCCCGTCGGAGGCCAGGCGGTCATTCAGGGTGTGCTGATGCGTGGCCCCGCCCGCTGGGGGCTTTGCGTGCGTCGTCCCGACCAGACAATGTGGAGCGAACACTGGGAAAGCGGGACCCGAACGCGCCGTTTCCCCTGGAAACTGCCGATTGTTCGCGGATTCATCATGATGATCGAGATGCTCGGAACCGGCATGCGTGCGCTGAACAGATCCGCGCAGCTCGCGTTGGACGACGAAGAGACGATCACTCCCATCGAGACGGCCGTTTCCATAGGTATTGCCGTCCTTGCCGTCGTCGGTCTTTTTATCGCTCTGCCTCTTTGGTTCGCCGACTGGTGCGCGCGTGCGTGGAGCCTTTCCTCCGCTGGGAAGGACGTCATCGAGGGACTTGTTCGCGGCGTCGTCTTTGTGGCGTACATCGCCGGCATCGGCATGTGGCGGGATATTCAACAGGTGTTTCGCTATCACGGCGCGGAGCATAAGACGATCAACGCATTCGAAAACGGTTCCGAGATGACATCCGAGTCGGTTCTGGGCTATTCGAGAATTCACCCCCGTTGCGGAACATCCTTTCTGCTCATAGCGATAGTGGTCAGCATCATCGTGTTTTCCGCAGCGGGACACGGCGGGCTGTTGTGGAGAATAGGCTCGAGAATCGTCTTGTTGCCGGTTGTCATAGGCGTCTCATACGAGATCATAAAGGGGGCTTCCCGTTGCGGCAGGATTGGGGCGTTGCTGATATCCCCGGCGCTTCTCCTGCAGTATCTGACGACGCGAGAGCCGTCGAGGGAACAGGTTGAAGTCGCGATCCGTTCCCTTGAAGTTGCGCTGGATACGTCGTTCTCCCGGACCCCGGATGAACGAATGAACAATCAGAGCGAGGTGCCTGATGAACATCGAACCGAAGCTTGAGCAGATAGAAAAGGATTTTTACGATCTCGAACGCCGTATGTCCGACCCCGGCATTGTTTCGCAGATCAAAGAGCTGCAGGAACTGGGGAAGCGCCACGCGCAGCTTGAGCCTGTCGTACGGAAATACCAGGAATACAGGAAGAATCGCGAGGAAATACGGGAGGCGCAGGATCTTCTCCGTTCAGACGACGAGGATATGCGACGGCTCGCCGAGGAGGAAATGGCCGCCAAGGAACCGTTGACGGCCGGGTTGTTGCAGGAATTGCAATTTCTGCTTCTTCCTTCGGATCCGAACGACGAAAAGAGCGTAATGATGGAGATTCGCGCCGGAGCGGGGGGAGAAGAGGCCGCGCTCTTCGCCGCGAATCTTTTCCGTATGTACTCGCGTTTTTCCGAACGCCAGAGCTGGACGTACGAAATAATCGACATCAGCGAAACCGGCATCGGCGGGATCAAGGAAATCGTTATCCGGATCGATGGACGCGGCGCGTACAGCAAACTCAAATTCGAGAGCGGCGTTCACCGCGTGCAGCGCGTTCCGGTGACTGAGGCGAGCGGTCGGATTCACACGTCTACCGCAACGGTCGCCGTTCTTCCCGAGGTTGAGGACGTGGATATCGAAATCAGAGCCGAGGACCTGAAGGTCGACACCTACCGCGCGAGCGGCGCGGGGGGGCAATACGTCAACAGAACGGACTCTGCGGTTCGAATGACGCATATTCCGTCCGGACTTGTCGTCACCTGCCAGGACGAACGTTCGCAGCTCAAGAACAGGGCGAAGGCGATGCGATATCTCCGGGCGAAGCTCTATGACCTGGAGATGCAGAAAAAGAACGATGCGGTGGCTTCGGAACGAAGGGGCCAGATCGGGACCGGAGATCGATCCGAACGCATACGAACGTACAATTTCCCCCAGAATCGTCTGACCGACCACAGAATCGGAGTCACACTCTACAAGCTGGATCAGATCCTCGACGGAGATCTGTACGAGTTGATTGAAGCTCTGACCATGGCCGATCAGACGGAGCGCCTTCATCATCTTGAAACCATCGGATAATGAGCTTCCCTTAACAGTTCTCCAGGCCCGAAAATGCGGCGCGGCGCAACTCGCTCTTTCAGGCCTCCCCGACGACTGCGTCGAGGCCGATTTTCTGCTTTCACACGTTCTTGGGACAGAAAGAAGCATTCTGCTTGCGCATCGCGACCGTGTCATAACATCCGAAGAGGCGGCCGTTTTTCAGACGCTTCTCGAACGCAGGAAGCACCGGGAGCCGATGGCGTACATTACGGGAGAGGCTGCGTTCAGAAACTTCATTTTTTCCGTCGGTCCCGGTTGTCTCGTTCCCAGACCTGAAACCGAACTTCTTGTCGACAGGGCGCTTTCGTTGGCCGGATGGCGAACGTTCCTTGACTGGGGGACGGGGAGCGGATGCATATCATTGAGTCTTCTACTGGAGAGACCGGACGCATCTGCTGCTTTCGCCGTCGATGCCAGCGCAGCCGCCCTCCGATGGGCTTGGGAAAATGTCCGCGCCTTTGATTTGCACGATCGCTGTCGTCTATGGCACGGGGCGTCGTTCGACACCATTCCGACGGACGTCCTTCCGGTCGATCTTCTGGTGAGCAACCCCCCCTATATCCCGACATATCGTCTTGCAGACCTCCAGGAAGACGTACTGAAAGAACCGGTGACAGCGCTTGACGGTGGAAAAGACGGCTTGGACATTGCGCGGCATATTCTTGAAAACGCCTCCCGTGTTGTTCGGAGCGGCGGTTTCGTTCTAATGGAAACAGGTGATGACGAACAGGCGAAGGATCTTTCGTCCTTCAAAACGCCGGGTCTTGTCTTTTGTGAAACAATACGGGATTTTAATGGTATTTCTCGCATTGTTCTATGGGGTCGTGTATAATTTCAAAGTGGTCATGAAAACGCTTATTGAATAGCGGTGTACGTGAGAGGAGATGGCAATGATGGAAAAAAGGGAGCTTGTCATTATCGGCGCCGGGCCTGCAGGTCTGACTGCGGCGATTTACGGCCGCAGAGCCGGGTTGGATGTTCTTTTGCTGGAAAAGGGGACTCCGGGCGGACAGATCAACATCACCGATGAGATAGAAAATTGGCCCGGAGTGAAGCATGCAAGCGGACAGGAGCTTGGAAACATGTTCCGCGAGCACGCCGAAAAATTCAATACCGAATTCCGCGACACGGATGTACGCAAGGTGGAAATCCGTGAAGGCCGGAAGATCGTCGTCACGGAAAAGGAAGAGATTGAGGCGGAAGCTGTCATCATCTGCACCGGCGCGTATTTCCGCCGTCTCGGATGCGAAGGCGAAGCGGAACATATCGGCCAGGGTGTGAGCTACTGCGCCGTTTGCGACGGGGCGTTCTTCGAGGACGAAACCATCGCCGTTATCGGCGGAGGAAACACTGCAGTCGAAGAGGGAACATATCTGACCAAATTTGCGAAGAAAGTGTACATCGTCCATCGCCGCGACGAATTCCGGGCAGACCGCGCCGCGATCGAGCACGCGCTTTCCAATCCGAAGATCGAACCGGTCTGGAATTCCGTGGTCGAACGCATCGAAGGAGACGGCATGGTGGAAAACATCGTCCTGAAGAACGTCAAGACGGGCGAAGTTTCCAATCTCGCCGTGGCGGGCGTCTTCATGTTCGTCGGCCAGGCGCCGTACGACGAGCCGGTTCGCGGACTTGTCAAGGCCGCAAAGGGCGGCTGGATCATCACAAACGAAGATATGGAGACATCCGTCGAAGGAATCTATGCTGCGGGCGACGTGCGCGAGAAGGGGTTGCGCCAGGTCATAACCGCCGCGGGAGACGGCGCCGTCGCAGCCATGTCCGCGGTGTCGTACATCAACGAACAGGTGCACCTTCGTTCCGTGTTGATGGAACCGGAGCACGTCGTCGCGTTCTTTTACTCGAGTATTGACGGGAACCAGGTGCAGCTCAGCGAAAAAGCTCTTAAGGAAGCAGAGAAGATGGGGAAAAAGCTCACGCTTGTTGACGGGTACCGCAACGGGAAAATGGTGGAAAAATTGCAGCTGCCCGGAATGCCGGCTCTTGTGGAACTCCGGAAGGGCGACGTTGTCCGGACGGAAACCCCCGCAACGCTGGAAAAAGTCCTTTCTTTCCTGAAATAGACACGACATGTCAACGATCGGACGCCCGTTTTTTTCACGGCGTCCGATCGTTATGGAGGGAAGCCCATGATTGTCACCGTCACTCTCAATCCTGCCGTCGACGAAGAATTTGTCGTTTCGGACTTTCGTCCGGGAGGCTGGTTCCGTTCCACGCAGGCTGACCGGACTCCCGGCGGAAAGGGAATCAATGTGTCGATCATGCTTCGTCAGCTGGGGTATGAATCCACGACGATGGGATATCTGGCCGGATTCAACGGTTCGTATATTCTTGATTCCCTGAGAAGGAAACGGATTACAACCAGCTTTATCCATGTTCGCGGCGAAACCAGAACCAACGTCTACATCATTGACGGGAACGGAAATGTCGGGACAGGTTTGTCGGAACCGGGACCCGACGTTCCCGAGGCCGCGCAGGAACGTTTTATGCGAATGTACGAACGAATGCTCCAGAGAGCGAGATTGATCGTTATCGGCGGTTCTCTGCCTCCGGGAACGAAGACGAGCGTATATGCGGACCTGATCCGAAAAGCACGGGCGCTCGGAATTCCCACGATTATCGACTCGGCGGGGGAGCCATTGCTCGAAGCCCTTGACGCCGGACCGACCATCGCGAAAATCGACCACAGGTTCATGTCCCGAATGCTGGGCGTTCCGTTGAACTCCCTCGATAACATTATCGATGTGCTGTCCACGTTGCACAAGAAAGGGATACAATGGGCCGTGGCTTCGTACCATGTTTTCGGGAACGTTTTCTTCTGCCCTGACGGCGCTTTTCTTTCGATGGCGGACCGTCGGACTTCGGTTTCTTTGTTCGCCTCCGGCGACGCATTGATTGCGGGACTCATCGCCGCGAGGGAGGAAAAAATGTCATCTCTTGACAGCATTCGTTTTGCGATGGCCTGCGCATGGGAGACGACGACGCATTTCGAGAAGGGGATTTCCAGCCGAAACGCGGTCGAAGATATCTTTCGGAAAGTGGAAATCGAGAAACTGTCGTGAGTTCCCGCCCGGTTTAATATCGAGTCGACGGCGGCCGATACTTTGACTGAAAGGGGTGTGAGCGGTCGCATGGACGAAAAACAAGTGAAAAACGCCCAGTTTACCTATCAGAGCAACCAGATAGCAACGGCCTCCAAAGAACAGCTTCTACTCATAACATACGATATCGGCATCCGTTCATGCCGACTGGCGGAAGCGGCCATCGTTCAACAGAATATAGAGGAAACGAACAGGCATGTCCAAAAGGCGCAGGATGTCATACGGGAACTGATGTTCTCCCTGAACGTCGAAGTCGGCGGAGAAGTGGCGGAAAATTTGATGCGTCTTTATGATTTCCTATACTACGAGCTGGTCGACGGGAATGTCCGTAAGGATCCGGAGAAGGTTCGCGTCGTACGTTCCATGCTGGAGGAGCTGCGCACGACGTGGGAACAGGCGATTGAGAAACTTTCCGGTGAGCAGACTCCGCCCCCGCAGAAGGATGTCTCGGAAAGGCCGACTGTTGCGGCCGGGGGGTTTACGATTGCCGGCTGACGTCAAATGTTTCATATCCGGGCTTATCGAAAAAGAAACGATGTTGTATCGATCCCTGGGGGAGTTCATAGCGCGTGAGGAATCCGCAGTCGACAAGGGTAACATGGAAACGCTGCTTCTCGTCCTGCAGGAGAAGCAAAAGGTCATTGCGGCGCAGGAGAAGATGACGGACGAATGGGATGAACTCGCGCGAACTCTTTCGGTGGATTGCGGTCGTGAATCCGACGACTTCTGGAATGCGGTCCGCTCGAATGTCGGACGTCCGGAATACGACGAAATCAGGCGTTCCCTTGAGGCGATGAGATCGCTTGCAGCCGGTTTGCTTCAGAAGGAAAAGGATGTTCAGAACAAGCTTGAGACCGTTGTGACCGATCTGAGACAACAAATGATCACGATGCAGCATGCCCGAAAGGCGGTGCAGGGATATTCCCGCTCTTCCGGAAGCATCAGGCCGTAGCCGCCGCGGACTTTCCCTTTTCGTCTGCGTTTTTCTGCTTTGTCTCGCATCGGTTTCTCCTGCCGCTGAACCGGATCCGGCGAAAGAAGTCCAGCTTGGCGCCAAAGTGGCGCGACAAGTGGAAGAACGATGGGAGCGTATCGCAGACCCTTCCGTTTCCGCACGGTTGGATATGATCTGCTCCAGGCTCGCCCCGTATATGAAACGCGACCTTCCATACGAAGTTCGCTGTGTCCGCGAAAAAAGCCCGAATGCATTCAGTCTTCCCGGAGGCATCATATACATGACCTCTGGAATGATGGAATTTCTTCACAGCGACGCCGAAATCGCCTCCGTAATCGCGCACGAGCTTGTTCACTCCGACCGCAGACACGCAATGATACAGGCGGCGCGTTCACAGCGGCTCTCCATTCTGACTCTCGGCGCCATAGTTCTTTCCGGAGGAAGCGCTGCGCCGATCATTCTTGCCAACCTTCTGCAGACCGCAATCACGAATTCCTACAGTATCGACTTGGAACGGGAAGCGGATCTTGTCGGGTTGAATGCCCTCGTTTCGGCGGGATACCCGCCGGCGGCCATGCTGACGGTTATGGAAGGGCTTGCTGAAGAGCAGCTCAAACACCCGTATGTCGATCTGGGCGTCATGATGGATCACCCCGAGGTGAAAGAGCGGATCGCGTATCTCACGAAAATCATCCGCGAGAAGGGGCTTCCGCTTGAAAGAAAGAGAGCTTTGAACTTTCTGATTGTATCGGTGCGAAGTGAGAACGGGATGAGATCACTTTCCGTCGATGGCGCCGAAATTGTGCGCGCACCCGACGGAGAGAAGGCGACAAAGGTTCTTTCGGATATGAAGACCGCCATGGACCGATGCTTTCAACTGGAACTTTCCCCTTCAGAGATTCAGGTCGTTGCGTTTTCGGATGCACGGCCCCGCCCGACAGTCTCCCTTCAACAGTCGAAGCGACGGAATGATCCCGTCGACACGAAAACCCCTCCGCGCAG
Source organism: uncultured Synergistaceae bacterium (assembly GCA_964451935.1). GTDB lineage: Bacteria > Synergistota > Synergistia > Synergistales > Aminobacteriaceae > CALFXN01. The sequence goes on from CAYVKE010000001.1 coordinate 27,433, forward strand.
GGGACTACGCGTCGGCAATACTGTCGTTTTTGACGAGTCTCTTCCCGGAGCTGAACCGTCCCTTGAAGTGATGCGCGCGCGCCTGCTCGATGCGCTTCTCAGGGCGCAGACGAGACACCCCATAGCGCGCTATCTCAACTAGTCACGGCCCGCCCCGGTTTCAGCGTGTTAAAATAGACCCGACCGAACTGTCTCGCGTAGGGAGGGCCCGTTTTGGATACGTCCCTGTACCGTCGATATCGTCCGCAATCGTTCTCTCAGGTGCGTGGCCAGGAAACGGCGATGTTTGTTCTGTCCGGCGCATTGTCCCGTGATGCAATTTCCCATGCATATCTCTTCTCCGGCCCGCGGGGGTGCGGGAAGACGACGCTTGCTCGTTTGCTTGCGAAGGCGCTCAACTGCGAACGGAGGGGCGACGGCATCGAACCCTGCGGCGCCTGTTCCAGCTGCGTCAGTATCACCGGAGGCAGCAATCTCGATGTCATCGAAATCGACGGCGCGTCCAACAACGGCGTTGACGAGGTGCGTGAACTGCGTTCCCACGTATCGCTTTCTCCGTTCGGATCGCGCTACAAGGTGTATATCATCGACGAAGTCCACATGCTCTCTCTCGCTGCGTTCAACGCGCTTCTGAAAACTCTTGAAGAGCCGCCTGAATGCGTCGTGTTCATTCTTGCCACCACGGAACCGCAGAAGGTTCCCGTTACAATCCGCTCCCGTTGCCATCACATACCGTTTCATCGGATTTCGGTTTCCGACATCGTCGCCCAGCTCAGGAGCATCTGCGAGGCTGAAGACGCGACCGCGGCCCCGGAAGCACTCTGGGAAATTGCGAGACTTTCGGACGGAGCCTTGCGCGACGCGCTTTCCATCCTTGAACAGGCGATGCTCCTTTCGGGAAAGGACGTCTCCCTTGACGCCGTCGAGCGGCTTATGGGCGGAGGAAGCCGTCGGGAGCTGGAACGGATTGTCACGGAAATGGGCGAAAATCGCGGAAAGATTTTTACCTCCGTTGCGGAAATGTTTCGACGCGGCGCGTCACCGATGCACGTCTTCGAGACATTTTTCCTGATCTTCAGGGATATCTGGAGTTTTCATACATGGGGAACAGACGTCTTCGATTCGCTGGAATGTTCCGAAGAGGAACGATCCTGCATCGAAGCCGCGGCGGGCAGGATTTCGGCGAAACATGCAGGACGTCTGATGGAATACTGCGTCAAACTTATTTCGTCGGCGAAGAGCGGGCTGCGCGCCGATGTCATTGGAGGCCTCTTCTGCGCCCGAGTGGAGGAAATTTTCACTGAGGCGAAGGAAGCGCCTCGCGTTGAGGAAGCGGTTCTCCGTCCGAATGCGGGTATTTCGGCGAAGGCGCAGCCGCTTTTCGTGAAGCAGCCGTCAATACCGGCCTCTTCTCTGTCGATGCCTCCGAAATTCCACGCGTCGTGCGCGGAGGCGGAGCCGCGAACCGGGTGGCTCGAAGTTCTGGATGTCTTGCGCGATAACGAGTTCAGCCTCTACTGTTCGCTGCTGGCGGCTTCCGTCGACGAATCCGGCGGGGAGATCCGCATCCGCATCCCCGAAGACCGGAGGGCTTCTTTTGGGATCTGCTCCGGGGAGAGAAATTTGTACGCTCTCGGCAATGTGCTCGGGAGCTTCGACCAATTCAAGGATCGCTCTTTTTCCGTATCGTGCGGAAAAGAATCCGTTGCTTCACGCGTATCGCTCATCGGGGAACGCGAGAACGGACAGCTTTCGGCTGAAACGGAAGCGCCCGCGGATCCTCCCAAAATGGACAATCCTTTTGCATCGTTCGCCCGGACGTCACCGGAAAAAAATGCCGACGGAACGGCGCAGACGGTCGATGCGAAGGCCGAGCAAGACGCCCCTGTTTTTGAAGGTCTTGTCTCCGAGGCCTTGCGTTGGGGCGGCGGCGAGGTCGTGCTTATCAACAGGACGGAACAGGACGAAACCGAACAGGATGGATTAATAGAAGAATGACGCGATCTTTTGTACACCTTCATACGCACACCGAATATAGCCTTCTCGACGGAGCCGTCCGCTGCGAAGAGGCGGCGCGGACGGCTGCGGCTATGGGAATGCCCGCCGTTGCGATGACGGATCATGGAGTCATGTACGGGGCCGTTGAATTCTATGAGTGTTGCATCAAGGCGGGCGTCAAGCCGATCCTCGGATGCGAGGTCTACGTCGAGCCGGACGGCCATCGTTCGCGGGAGAAGAAAGGGAAAAACCACCATTTGATCCTTTTGGCCGAAAATCAGGAAGGCTACAATAACCTGATCCGGCTTGTCTCCATCGCAAACACCGACGGCTTTTACTACAAGCCCAGGATCGACCACGAACTGTTGTCGCGTTACGGGAAAGGCCTGATCGCATCTTCGGCATGTCTCGCCGGCGAAATACCATCACTGATCCTCGATGGACGCGATGAAGACGCCTTCAATCGCGCCGCCTTTTATCGCGACCTTTTGGGAGATGGGAATTTCTTCCTTGAGGTCATGCATAACGGAATTCCGGAACAGGCGGTCGTAAACCGAAAAATCGTGGAGATAGCCAGGAAGGGCCATTTCCCGCTCGTGGCCACTAACGACGTGCATTATCTGACGAGCGGGGATTACGACTGGCATGAAATTCTGCTCTGCGTGCAAACCAAGAATACGATCGACGCGACGAACAGAATGACGTTTTCGACGAACGATTTCTATTTCCGATCTCCGGAGGAAATGGATGCTTTTTTCGGGAGCGAGATTCCTGAAGCGCTCGACAACACAGTTCTCATAGCGGAACGCTGTTCGGTGACCCTGCCGCTCGGAGCGCGCGAGTACAAGTTGCCGACATTGGCGCTGCCGGACGGCGAAACGCTCGATACGAAACTTGAAAAGGACGCCAAACAAGGGTTGACGGCTCGTTTTGAAGGCAGGGAGATTCCTCCCGGCTATGCCGAGCGTCTTGCCTACGAACTGTCGGTCATACGGACGATGGGGTTCGCCGGGTATTTTCTGATCGTGTCGGGGATCATACAGGACGCGAAGGATCGCGGAATTCCCATCGGCCCGGGAAGAGGGTCGGCGGCAGGATCGCTTGTCGCGTACAGCCTCAGAATTACGGAACTCGACCCGATCCGGTACGATCTCCTCTTTGAGCGGTTTCTCAATCCGGAACGGATCAGCATGCCCGATATCGATACGGACGTTTCGGACAGGGGCCGCGACGAACTTTTGAAGTCCATCGTCCAGAAGTACGGCAAGGACCACGTTTCCCAGATCATCACATTCGGCCGTATGAAAAGCAAGAATGCGATTCTCGATGTCGGCCGCGCATTGGGCATCCCGCTCGCGGATGTGCGGAAGGTCTCGAATTCCATTCCTCCGACTGCGGAAAGCATACAGGAGTCCGTTACGGCTTCGAAGGATCTTCAGGAACTGCGAAAATCCGATCCCCGGATTGCGCGTCTTCTGGACAGCGCATCGCATATTGAAGGACTCGCCCGCCATTGCTCGCAGCATGCCGCAGGCGTGGTGATCACCCCCGTCCCGTTGACGGATCTCGTTCCGATCCAGAGAATCCGGGAGAGCGAAGATCAGGTCGTCACGCAGTATTCCATGGAACCGGTCGAGAAACTTGGACTGGTCAAGATGGACTTTCTGGGGCTCAAGACGCTTTCCGTCCTTGAAGAAGCGCTCGAGAACATTCGCGGAAACGAGAAGACGTGTCCGGAGCTGGAGCATATCCCGCTCGACGATCAAAAGACGTACGAGATGCTTCAGGACGGGGATACGCTCGGCGTGTTCCAGCTGGAATCCTCGGGCATGCGAAGGCTTCTCCGAAAGTTGCGTCCGGACTGTTTCGAGGATCTTGTCGCCGTGCTTGCGCTCTATCGTCCCGGGCCGCTCGGAAGCGGCATGGTGGATCAGTACGTGGAACGAAAACACGGACGGTCGCGGGTGGAGTATCTCCACCCGTGTCTCGAACCGGTTCTTCGCGAAACCTATGGAGTCGTTCTCTATCAAGAGCAGGTCATGCAGTGCGCGGCGACCATGGCCGGGTATTCTCTCGGTGAAGCCGATCTTCTGCGTCGCGCTATGGGAAAGAAAAAGGTCGAAGTCATGGAGCAGCAACGGGCGAAATTCGTTTCCGGCGCAGTGGAACGGGGCGTCGAAAAGAAGAAAGCCGAAGAAATATTTGATATCATCCAGGAATTCGCGGGCTACGGCTTCAACAAATCGCACAGCGCCGCGTATGCGCTGATCAGCTATCATACGGCGTTTCTCAAGGCGAATTTCCCGTCCGAATTCATGGCGGCCTATCTCTCGAGCCAAATAGCTTCGAAAAAGGAAGTCAAGGCGGAGTACGTCCGCGAAGTTCGCGAATCGGGCATTCCCGTCCTGCCCCCGGACATCAACTCGTCGCTGTCCCGTTTCACGGCAGTCGGCGATATTGTCCGTTTCGGACTCGGAGGCGTCGACAAGGTCGGCGCCGGGGCCGTGGAGTCGATTATCGAATCGCGCCGGAGCAAGGGGCCCTTCACCTCGTTGTGGGACTTTATTTCCAGGGTCGATCTTCGCGTCGTCAACAAAGCCGTAATAGAAAACCTTATCCGGGCGGGAGCGTTCGAATCGATCCACGCGAACAGGCGTTCATTGCTTGACGCGCTTCCCGAATTCATTTCGATGGCGCAAAAATGCGTCGAGGACGTGAACCAGTGTTCACTCTTCGGGGGGAACGCAGACGATTCGCCTCCGCCGGAGCCGGATCTCCCCGAGGCGGAAGAGTGTTCTCAGCGTGAGCGGCTCGAAATGGAAAAGGACGTTATGGGACTGTATATATCGGGACACCCCTTCGAGCACGTGGCGCCGAGGATCGCAAGATTCGCGACGTGCCGCATCGGCGAGGTGGGGCGATGGAGCGGACGGAAAACGATGCCGTGTGTCGGGGGCATCGTCATCGGCATGAAGGAGCGCCTCACCAAAAGCGGGGACCCTATGGGGATACTTGAACTGGAAGATGACGCGAACAAGATCGAGGCCGTCTGTTTCCCGAAGATCTGGCCGGGCGTGAAGAGCGCGGTGCGCGAGGGCGATGTGTGCCTTGTGCGGGGCTCTCTCGACGAGCGGGGAAACGGGAGCATCATCGTGAAGGATATTTCTTCGCTCGACGAGAAAGAGCAGAACGCGACGCCGATGGCGAAGATTTCGATCGATGCGAACCAGCTTGCAACGGTTTCGATGAAACAGCTGTACCGGATTTTGCGAAGCCATCCCGGGAAATCTCCGGTCATGATGGAGTTCACGCGACCCGAAGAGACCGTGCGGCTGTTTCAGCAGGATATTTGCGTCAGTCCGGATTCGGAACTGCGTCATTCTCTTGCTTCCTTGCTTTCTGAAGCCGCTTTTGAGATCCATGTCTGAACGGAAAGAAAGAGAGTTGAATCATCGTGAATAAAGTCAAAATAGTTTGTACGGTCGGACCGGCCTGTTCCACATTCGATATCCTGAAGGACATGGCGAACGCCGGAATGAGCGTCGCCCGTTTCAATTTCAGTCACGGCAGACATGAAGAGCATCTGACCCGACTGAACGTCGTCCGGGATGTCGAACGCGCGCTTGCGAGACCGATTGCGACGCTTCTCGATACGAAAGGGCCGGAGATCCGGACCGGGGAACTCGAAAACGCCCCTGTCCGTCTCGAACAGGGGCGAACGATAATTTTGACGACCCGGCCGATCATCGGGAACGCTTCGGAAGTGTTCGTATCCTACAGTCTTTTCCCGCAAGAACTGAAACCGGGGCAGGACGTGTTCATAGACGACGGAACGATACAACTCAAGGTTGAAGAAATTCTGAGCGAGGAGGTCCGCTGTTCGATTATTGTCGGCGGAATGCTCGGCAATCGCAAAGGAGTCAATATTCCCGGGGCCGATATTTCTCTGCCGGCGCTGTCGGAGAAGGACATCGAGGATATCAGCTGGGGAATCCGGAATGATCTGGATTACCTTGCCGTCTCTTTCGTCAAGAACAGGGAGGATATTGTCAATGTGCGTCGTGTTCTTGAAGAACGCGGCGGAGCGATGAAGATCATCGCGAAAATCGAAACGAGACAGGCCGTCGAGCAAATCGATGACATCATCGAGGTCGTCGACGGGATGATGATCGCGCGAGGAGATCTGGGCGTGGAGATAGCCACGGAACAGGTGCCCCTTGTCCAGAAACGGATCGTCGATCTGTGCCGCGCAAAGGGGAAAGCGGTCATCGTCGCGACGCAGATGCTCGATTCGATGATCCGGAACCCCCGTCCCACGAGGGCTGAGGCCAGTGACGTCGCTAACGCTGTTCTGGACGGGACGGACTCCGTCATGCTTTCCGGAGAGACCGCCAACGGAGCGTATCCCGTACAATCCGTCGAGACAATGCGACGAATTGTCGAACGCGCGGAAACCGAGTTCGAAAAATGGCAACGGCCGCTGCACAGCATCGCCAAAGTTTCGGGTATTCCCGACGCTGTCAGCGGAGCCGCCGTTTCCGTCGCCCGCGACATGAAAGCTTCGACGATCATTTCCATGACGAGCAGCGGAAGTACGGCCAAGATGGTGAGCCGGCACAGGCCTCCGTGCGAAATCATCGGATTGACGCCTTCGCTGCGCACCTGGAGGGAGCTTGCCCTCTACTGGGCCGTTGTCCCGATTCGATGCGGAGAGATTTTCGACGAACGCGACGCCGTCGGTGAAGCGATAAAAACCGTCCTTGCCGAAGGGGCCATCGACGAGGGCGAACTGGTCGTCGTGACGGCGGGAATGCCCCTTGGGACTCCAGGCTCGACGAATATGCTTCAGGTGCACACTGTTGGCAAGATCCTTGCACGCGGACTTTCCCTGCTGAAAAAGGAGGCCTCCGGTCACGTTGTCGTCGCGAAGAACGGCCGGGAGGCAGAGCAGAAAATGCACCCGGGAGCCGTTCTTGTCGCGCATTCCACGGATATCGAGTATATCGGCGCCATGCAGAAGGCGGCGGCCATCATAACGGAAACCGGAGGATTGACGTCCCACGCCGCGGTCGTCTCGCTGGAACTGGGCATCCCCTGTATCGTAAGCGTGGACCGCGCAATGTCGATCCTGCGGGATGGAATGATCGTTACGGCGGACGGGACACGGGGACTCATCTATCAGGGAAGCGTCCGTCTCGGATCCGGAGAATGACGTCTTTTTTTCCGGAGTCCTGGCGAAATTCTCCGATCCCTTCGTGGAGCGAATTATCGAGCGACGCGCCGAGAGTGGGAGCTGTGCTGGTTCCTTTCTTTCGTTTTCCCGAAGACAGGTATCGCGTTCTCTTTCTTCGCCGTTCACCGGAGATGACCCATCACGCCGGCGAAATTTGTTTTCCGGGCGGGGAACGGGAAGCCGGAGACGATACTCCCTGGAGCACCGCGGTGCGGGAGGCGTATGAGGAAATTCTGCTTGATCCCGGGAACGTGGCGCCGGTGTCCCTCTTGCCGGTGGTTCATGCCGCCGTGAGCGGATTCGACGTGTATCCCGTTCTCGGGATCATCGACTGCGTTGCGGCGGCCAAAAATCTGCGCCCCAACGAAGCGGAAATCGTTTCGTATTGTTTTGCCGATACGGAAATATTCGAGCGCACCCCCTCAATCCGGACGTATGAATACCAGGGACGTACGGCGCATTCTCCCGAGTATGTGCTTGAAGACGGTTGCGTCGTATGGGGCGTCACGGGAAAGATCATAGCCAATGTTTTTGAGGGGCTGAAACGGGAAAGAACGCGACGATGACGCTCCTTGGCGCGCACATTTCCGTCGCCGGCGGGTTGGAAAAGGCGTTTGATCGCGGAGAATCCCTTGGATGCGCGGCGATCCAGATCTTCACGAAGAACCAGCTGCAATGGAGAAGCACGCCGCTCCCGACAGGAGTCTGCGAAAGATTCCTCCGGAGATGGAGCGAAAGTCCCATTCAGAAAGTCGTGGCGCACGCGTCGTATCTGATCAATCTCGCGGCGCCCGGAACGTTGGGGGAAAAAAGTTCTCTTTCCCTGCAGGATGAAATCGAGCGCTGCGATTCCCTCGGAATCTCAGAGATTGTCCTGCATCCCGGCTCTGCAAAGGAGGATCCCATCGAGGACGCGATACGGCTTGTATCGGGGCGTCTTTGCTCCGTGCTGACGCGGACGGAAGGAAAGAGAGTCCGGATTCTTCTTGAAACCATGGCGGGGCAAGGGGCGTTTCTGGGCGCGAAGCTCGAGGAAATTGCGATGCTGGTCGAAGGAGCCGATTGGGACGACCGAATCGGAATCTGTCTCGATACATGCCATCTCTTCGCAGCCGGGTACGATTTCCGGTCGCCTGAGGCCTACGAGCGGCTTATGCTCTCCGTGGACAGGCTGGTCGGACTTGAGCGGATCGGCTGCATTCACCTCAATGACAGCGTTCATGCGCGGGGACGTCGATTGGATCGCCACAGCCATCTCGGAGACGGCGAAATCGGACTGTCGCCCTTCGGATATTTCGTTACCGATGGACGATTTTCCTTCGTTCCGTGTATTCTGGAGACACCTCTCGAAGGAATCGGCCACGCAGGCGATCTTGCCCTGCTCAGAAAACTACAGGGGGGAGATGAATGAAAGAAAATGCTTTTCCCCGTTTGGTCGTGTTCCGGGATCGCATCGTCGAAAACACCAGACGCGTTGTCGACCTGTGCCGAAGATCCGGTGTGACCGTAACCGGAGTGACAAAAGGAGTCTGCGCCCATCCATGCGTGGTGAACGCCATGTTGGAGGGCGGATGTTCCTGGTTGGCGGACAGCAGGATCGAAAACGTCATGCTTCTCAAAAAGTGCGTTCCCCCAGCACCCGTACTGCTTTTGCGCATTCCGATGCCTGGAGAGATCCGGAAAGTGGTGGCGCACGCGGATTGTTGCGCCGTGTCCATGACGGAAACGATTCTTCTGATTCAGAGAGAATGCGAACGAACCGAGAGAGTGTATTCCGTGCTCCTCATGTTCGATCTCGGGGATTTGCGCGAAGGCTTCTGGCCTGATGAAATCGACTCCATTGCCGCGACGCTCCGTTCATGCCCCCGTGTTTGCGCCGCTGGTGTCGGCGTGAATTTCGGCTGTTTTGGCGGGACGATTCCTTCGGTGCGCGCCCTCGAAGAACTCGTTCACATCCGGGACAGTCTGGAAACGATTCTGGGTGTTCCGATCCCGATGATATCGGGGGGGGCCACGTCGTCGCTTTCTCTTCTCGAAAAGAGGCTTCTGCCGAAGGGCGTCAACAACCTCAGGATCGGCGAAGGAATTCTCCTTGGACACGACGTCACGCGGATGCAGAACATCCCATATCTCTATCGAACCACAATGGAGCTGGAAGCCGAAATAGTCGAAATACGCAGAAAGCCCTCTGTTCCGATCGGTGAAATTGCATATGACGCTTTTGGTCGCACTCCTGTTTTTACGGATCGCGGAATCCGTATGCGGGCGATCGCGGCGATTGGGAAACAGGATGTCGATATAGACGGATTAAAGCCGTGCGATCCCGGAGTGATCGTCCTGGGGGCGTCGAGCGATCATCTCGTTCTCGACGTCGATGATATGGTTGTCCCTCCTCGAATAGGAGCGACGCTTCGTTTTTCGCTGAATTATTCCGCTATGCTCGATCTGGCTACGTCTCCGTATGTTCCTATGGAGATTTTATGACGAGGGGGGATGTCATGTTCGGCATTTTCCTGTGGCATGATTTTCTTGATATAGCGATCGTCTCCTTCATCATTTACCGATTGCTTTTGCTCCTTGTCGGGACGCGTGCGATGCAACTCGTCAAGGGGCTTATCATCATCGCGTTTTTGACGGTTGGTTCCAGGATTATGGACATGAGAACGCTCTCCTGGTTTATGGGAGAGGCTCTCGGAGTATTGCTGATCGCGATTCCGATCGTGTTTCAGCCGGAATTGAGGAAAATGCTCGAAGAGCTCGGCCGCGGAAATATCTGGCGTCGCGGGAGATCCCAGATGCGGGCCGAATTCTTGAGTCAGGAGATTCTCCGCGCCCTTGTCTCGATGAAGACGCAGAATGTCGGGGCGCTCGTCGTGCTTCAGCGGAATACCGGACTGAAGGATTTCTGGAGAACCGCAGTGGTTTTGAATTCAGAGATTACGCAGGAGATTCTTTCCACGATCTTCTACCCCGGGACTCCGCTCCATGACGGCGCCGTCATCATCGACAGGGATGTCCTCGTCGCGGCGGCGTGTTATCTTCCCCTGACGGACAATACCGACATCGCCCGGTGGATGGGAACGCGTCACCGGGCGGCTCTCGGCGTGACCGAAGTGTCCGACGCCATGGCGTTGGTCGTCTCTGAAGAACGGGGGGAGATCGCCCTTACGATCAACGGCCACCTGTCGCGCAATCTCAAGGATGCGCAGGTTCACAAGTTGCTGCTGCACTATTTCGGGGCGGAAGAGCCCATGAAGACTTCCTTCTGGAAACGCATTTCCGACAGCGTGAATGCGTTCTGGACGAAGGAATAGGAGGATGTTATGGGAGAAAGAATGAAAAAAATCGATGATCTTTTGACATCTCCCATGTTCCTGCGCATTATCTCCGTCTTGATCGCGTTCTTCCTGTGGTTCCATGTGGGCGCCGATGACGCCGTGGAATCCGTGAAAACGTTGCGATGCAAGGTGGAATACCTCAATCTTCCTCCTCAGACGGTGCTGAAAGCCGAAATCGATGAGGTGGACGTTCATGTAGCCGGCTCCCGGACCGTGATTGCAACGCTCGGGTCCGGAGCCGTAACGTGCGAGGTAGACACACGGGGGCTATCCGTGGGAAAATACCAGCTTGCCGTCCGTGCAATCCTTCCGAAGGACGTGAAGCTTGTCGATATATCTCCTTCGCAGGTCGCATTCGAAATGATCCGGTTTGTCGACAGACTCGTCCCTGTGGAAATTGACGTTCACAACGGCATCCCGTCCGGAGTGTATCTCGAATCGGTCGAGATTGTTCCGAAAGACGTAACAATCCGGGGCGTCGAAAAGGATTTAGCGAAGGTCGGCGCTGCGAAAGTTCGCCCGACGCTGGAACAACTTCAGGGCGGCGGCGAGTTGCTGCTCCCGGTGGAGATAGATAAGTCAGAAGAATTCGAAAAAGATGTGACAATTGAACCGAAGAAAATAAAACTGCGGGGAGTGCTCGTCAAAGGCATTCCTCAAAAGACGTTCCCGATTCACGCCAGTATTACGGGAAAACCGGTTGACGACTTCGATATTCGCTCCATAGCGGTTGAACCGACGGAAGCCATGGTTCAGGGGCCGTACGTGAAGCTGGACGGCTTGAAGACCGTGGAGACGGAATTGATCGATATCAATGGGGTTGCGGGAGATCAGGAGTACCGGGTCGGGCTTGTAGCGCCGGCGGACGAAGCGCTTCGAGTCGTCGCTCCCGAAACGGTGCGTGTGTCCGTTTCGCTGAAGCAGCGGACGACATCCCGCGCTTTCTCGAAAGTTGCCGTCGGAATCGAGGGGAAAAGCGTCTACCCCGCATGGGCTGTCGATCCGTCGTTTGTCAATGTCGTCGTCGAAGGAACGCCCTCGGATCTGGCCGTTCTCGAAAGCGCAGATGTCCCGTTCCGCGCCGTCGTCAACGTAACGAATGTGATTTCGAGAAAACTCCTTGTTCCCGTTCTGATTCGTAATATCGCTTCAAAAAAGGTCCGGATTCTCCGGGTAGAGCCCAGAAACGTAACCGTAACGGCGATTGTCGATTGATGTATTCGCAGGAAGGTGAGGCACATAATGGAATGTGAAAAGAAGATCCGCTGCCTGTTCGGAACTGACGGTGTGAGGGACGTTGCGAACAAGGGGCTGATGACGCCGGAACTGGCGCTTCGTCTTGGGCGTTCCTACGTGCTTTACCTGACGGAACGAGGTGCTCCGAGACCGCGTGTCGTCGTCGGACGAGACACCAGACGATCCGGCGTCATGATCGAAGCGGCCGTAATCGCCGGAATGATGTCCGCTGGGGCGCATGTTCTGACCGCAGGCGTTATCCCGACTCCCGGGGTGAGCTTCCTTGTGCGGCATCACAGTGCGAACGGCGGTTGCATCATCAGCGCGTCTCACAATCCTGCAGAATACAATGGGATCAAGTTCCTCGACGGAGACGGATGCAAACTTGCGGATGACTCCGAAGCCTCAATTGAGGAATATCTCGGGGATAATCTCATAGATGATTGGCGACCGACCGGAGCTTCGATCGGCGTATCGGAAGACGTTTCCTCCGGAGGAACGGACTACGCACGATGGATCATGACGCTTCTGCACGACAGGGACTTGCCGGAAAAAGACGTCGTCGTCGATTGCGCGAACGGTGCGGCCGTATCGGTTTTCTCGAAAATATCGGGAAGCCTGCCCGGCTGGAGTTTCATAGGAATGAGACCGGACGGACTGAATATCAACGACGGCTTCGGCGTCATGCACATGGCTGCGCTCTCCGGGGAGGTCCTGGCGAAAAACGCCTCCTTCGGAATAGCCTATGACGGCGATGCGGATCGCGTCCTTTGTGTGGATGGAAAGGGACGGATGATCGACGGAGATATCATGCTCTGGGTTCTCGGACGATGGATGTCCCGTCGCGAAACGCTCGGGAGCGGAGTCGTCGCCACTGTCATGAGCAATATGGCGCTTGAGGAGCACCTTTCCTCGGAAGGAATCCGCGTTTTCCGTTGTCCGGTCGGAGACAGATACGTCATGGAGACGATGAGGCAAAAGACGGCTTCTTTGGGTGGAGAGCAGTCCGGGCACATCATCCTTTCAGAATATGTCAAAACGGGGGATGGCCTGTGTACGGGGTTTCTTTTCCTGCGCGCCTGCATGGAACTCGGAGAGGATATTTCGACGCTGGCGGATCGCTTCGGGCGGTACCCCCAGTTGTTGCGAAATGTGGAAATATCGGGAGGTTCGAAAATCGGAGCCGAAGAACTCCGCGAACTATCGGAAACCGCGTCGGAGATGCTTGGGGAGGAAGGGCGCGTTCTTATTCGCCCCTCCGGGACAGAACCGTTGCTCAGGGTTCTCGTTGAAGCGAAGGATCCCGTGCGCATGCAGGAAGTTTCGGATACGATTCTCGAACGAATCCGAACAACGAGCTTGAGATCGCCAACCGCTACCCGACAGGGAGGTTTTTGAGGCTGTGAACGAACATACTCTCGATTTGAAAGCACCCGTCACAAAATGTCTATTCCCCGCGGCCGGATTGGGAACGCGTTTCCTTCCGGCGACCAAGGAAACGCCGAAAGAAATGCTTCCCCTCGTGGATCGGCCGATCATCGCATACGGCGTCGAAGAGGCCGTCGCGTCGGGGTGCGCGGATGTCATCATCATCACCGGGCGGACGAAAAGATCGATGGAAGATTATTTCGACCGTTCCTGGGAGCTGGAAGCGATGCTTCGTCAGCGTGGGAAGGAAGATCTTCTGTCGATAGTTCGCAACGTGTCCGAAGGAAAGAAGATCGTCTTTGCGCGTCAGCCGGAACCCTTGGGGTTGGGGCACGCGGTGAATTGCGGCGAACCTTTTTGTCGGAATGACTTCTTCGGCGTCATTCTGCCCGATGATGTCATGATCGGCGAACCGCCCGTCCTGTCGCAGCTCATTGCAGTACATGACAGGCTTGGCGGCAGCGTCATCGCGCTTGAGGAAGTCTCCGAGAACGACACGTCCCGATACGGAATCGTCGCGGCGGAATCTGCGGGCGACGGCATTTACCGGATTCTCGACCTTGTCGAAAAACCGGGCCCGCAGAATGCGCCGAGCCGACTTGCAATCATGGGACGATATATCCTTTCGCCTTCGATTTTCCGTCTGATCGAACGGGTTCAACCTGGAGCGGGCGGCGAAATTCAGTTGACGGATGCGATTCGTCTGCTTGTGGATGAGGAGCCTGTCTGGGGCGTCGTCTATTCGGGGACAAGGCTTGATTGCGGGACGCAATCCGGATGGCTCTACGCGAATGTACGGATGGCGATGAAGGATCCCGTGTTGCGAAAGGTGATCGAAAGTGCGATTTCCTGAGAGGGGGTGATGCGCGGGAAAGAAACTGCGTTTAGGGGAAGCGCCAGGACTGGGTTTTTCCAGTTGACGAGGACGAGGGAGGATCGAATCTTCGGCGGATGCCCTCGGGGTGCGGAACACACCCGTAAAGCCTGAAACCCGAAAGACGGGGAGCGATTCCCGGGACAAGGGACGGCGGTTCCGTGTGCGAAAAAAAAGGCGGTGCGAAACGACGCCATGTGCGGTATTGTCGGTTACGTGGGGTATAGGACTGCTGTCGATGTTCTGCTTGACGGCATGAAGCGGCTTGAATACCGGGGATATGATTCGGCTGGAGTCGCGGTTTCCGATGAAGACGGACTCAAAATAGTCAAAGAGGTCGGCAAGGTCGACGACCTTGAGAAGGCGCTTCGGAACGAGAATATGACCGGAACGCGAGGAATAGGACATACGCGTTGGGCGACGCACGGAGGCGTGTCCGTCGTCAACGCGCATCCTCATTGCGATCAATGCCGGAAAGTCGTTCTGGTTCACAACGGAATTATTGAAAATTTCCAGAAGATCAAGGGAGAACTCTCCGACGAAGGCGTCACTTTTCTTTCCCAGACGGACACTGAGGTGGCCGCCCAACTTCTTTCGCGCATGTTCGAAGGAGACCCGATAGAAGCGCTTGTCCGGTTGAACCGTCGTCTCAACGGGTCATTCGCCCTTGCTATCATCATGAACGACGTTCCCGACAAGATCTATTGCATTCGCAGAGGATCCCCTCTTGTCTTGGGAAGCGGGAAGGGAGAGGCGTTCTGCGCGTCGGACGTTCCTGCGCTTCTGCCGTACACCCAGGATGTTTGCTATCTCGATGATGGCGATATTGCGGAACTCGGCACGGAGGAAATCCGGGTTTTCGACGGGAACGGCATCCGGAAAACACCTCGAAGAACCCATATTGACTGGGACATCACGATGGTCGACAAATGCGGCTATCCGCATTTTATGCTGAAAGAGATGAATGAACAGAGCCTCGTCCTGCGTAACGGGCTTGAAGGACGAGTGCAGGAAGGTGTATTCGACCTCTCGAGGGAGATCGGATTGTCCCGTACGGATATCATGTCTTTGGACCGCGTGCATTTCGTCGCCTGCGGATCGTCGTATTACGCCGCGCTGGCGGCGGAACGACTCCTTGAGAAAGTCACGGATTTCGATATCCGCGTGGATGTCTCATCGGAATATCGATACAGAAATCTCCCGATGGACGATAAGACACTCGCGGTATTCGTTTCGCAGTCCGGCGAGACGGCCGACACGCTGGCGGCAGTTCGGAAGGCCCGCTCGGAAGGAGCGAGGACCCTGGCGATTACCAACGTTCCGGGATCCACGATTACGCGTGAAGTCCGGGACGTTCTTCTTCTGAAGGCGGGGCCGGAAATAGGCGTCGCCGCCACGAAGACATTCATGGCCCAGATGACGACTCTTTCGATTCTGTCGCTGTACCTGGCGCGGCACAGGGGGACATTTTCCGTGCAGGAACAGGAAGAATACGCCGATGCTTTCAAAATCCTGCCCTACAAGGTGGAAAGCGTCCTTCAGACGTATCCGCGCATTCAGGCGCTCGCGAAGAAATATTCTTCGGCGAGAGATTTTCTCTTTCTCGGGCGGGGGGCATCCTTCCCTATCGCACTTGAGGGAGCCCTCAAACTGAAGGAGATTTCGTATATTCATGCGGAAGCGTACGCGGCGGGAGAGATGAAACACGGCCCCATTGCGTTGCTCGATCCGTCAGTTCCGGTGTTCGTTGTCGCCCCGCGTGATTCGCTGTACGAGAAAACAGTATCCAACATCCTCGAGGCGAAGGCGCGAAGATCGCCTGTCATAGCGTTGACCACCAAGGGCAATGAAGAGATCGTCCCGATAGTGGATGATGTTCTGGAGATCCCGCAAACTATGGAGCTTCTCAGCGGATTTCTCTCGGTTATTCCGTTGCAGCTCTTTGCGTATGCGGTCGCTCGGGAACGCGGCTGCGATATCGATCAGCCGAGAAATCTTGCGAAAAGCGTAACGGTGGAATAGATTTCGGACTCCGAAAGCGAAAGAAAAGCGGAGGGAAGCTTGCGCCCCCCTCCGCTTTTGCTATTCCGGAACCGGCTGCGGGAAATAGAGCCTCAGATGCGTCACGCGCCCAAGCGCGTTGTCGTTTTTATCGGTGGCGCTCGGAAGGCGTTCCCATACGCCGCCGTCGATGCGACAGAGGACGAGCGGACGGCGGCCGTACGTTCCGGATAATGTCGGAAGACGATCGGCGAGCTGTGCGCCTGGAATCAGGGATCCGCGATAAAGCGGCGCACGTCCCTCCAAGGGCGACATGTCCTCTGGGGCGATGATCAGCCATTGTGTCATATCCCACGCCGAAACCATCTCCGAAGACTTGGAATGCATGAACGGCAGAATCTGGAAGCCGCCTATCCTGTCCCGAGGCGACGTGCAGACGTCGATCACCCCGGGGTGATTGGCCCGGATCCTTCCGATGCCCTGAAACTGCGTCCCTCCGAAACGTCCGACCCCGGCGAGAGGACGCATGACGCGCGCGATGATCGACGGACCGCTCGGATACCATGCGATCACTCGTCCTCCCGGGCGATTCTCGATGTCCACCAGAAAGGGATGCTCGGCTTCGGAATATTCGATGACGATCATGTCTCCTTCGCCGGGGATTGTGTTCGTTCCGAGCGGCGTTTGCGTACCGTCAGGACGTCGGATGAAGACTCGCGATCCCGTCGGCGGCGCGTATCCCCCGAAAAAGCCGGTTCCGGCGGGTTGTCGGAGACTGATGAAACTTCGTTCTCCCGCGGCAGGCGCAACGGTATGTTCGGGAAGAATGCTGAGCGTTCGTCCCTGGCCCCGCTCGATGGAAACAAGGAGATGGACTGCATTGACAGCCGACGCGCAGACCGTTCCGGGAATTCCCCACTTCGTGGCGGTGAACGACGGCCATCTGCTGGACGTGGGGACGGAAACGACCGTTCCAACGTTCACCCGAGGGGCGCCTTCCGAAAGCTCCACAATCGCATGAGCGCCGGCGGTGCATGGAATCAGAGCGCGTTGCGGCAACGGGTCCGCGGCGCACGATGTAGCGTGCAGAATGGTCGACAGCAGAACGATTACGAGAGAATATCTCACTTTAGACCACCTCTTTATGGAATGGGAAAAAACCAGACCGACCAGATATTGCCGAGAGCATGGTACAGAATTCCGGGAAGGATCGTCCCGTGTCGGAAACGAAGAAATCCCATGATGAGGCCGGGAAAGAACGTCGCCAGTCTAAGCGGGCCCGGATTGACAAACATGTGCGATGCGGCGAATATGCAGGATACGATCGTTATGCTGAAAAGCGGTCGGAATGATCGGGAAAGCAGCGTTTGCATCCAACCTCTGAAAAATGTTTCCTCGATAATCGCCGCTGCGATTCCCGAAGCGAGAAACGAGAGCGTCTCCTTCATCGGGAAAAAGTGCGGAACGCGCGCGCCCGGCCAGTATATGGCGATCGGAGTCAGAGGGACAAGCGTGAGCGTGGCAAGCAGAAGACACTCGCGGAGCGCCTCGGGCGTCAATGTCCAAGCAAGAGCATATTCGGAAAGAGGTTCTTTTCGAATATGGCACCAGACGTACGGAAAGTAAAGCAGAAAGGCCGCAATGAGAAACGGGAGCATTATTTCGGATCCCGTTTCTGTTCCCCGAGAAGAACGCCTTTTGCGCACGGCCGCAAAAGCAGCGAAAAGAGAACGAGCGGAAGAAGCGGAACGAAACCAAGCCACCACCGGACACGACATGCGAGAAAAAGGCTGCTCCCGATAAGTGCAGCCACGAAAAACCACCATTGCTTTGTGGGGCGATCAAGGTTGCCTTGCCGCCGGGCGCGTACGGAAAGACCCCAGAACGCAACGAAGCAGCCTGTTATTACGAGAAGAAAAAACACGTCGATTTTCAGCGAATCGAATGAGGCCAGCATGATCATCACCGTCAAGCATTCTACACCGTCTTTGAAAAAATGCGTTCTTTCGGTTTTTGCATTTCTCGCTCCATGGTTGTGCGCACGCTCGGGATTTCTGCGGCGACACTGCTAAACCGAATGGCTCCTCCGTTTCTCTGGCCGGCTGATGGTATACTCAAAAAAATCGACCTCGTCTCCGCTTGAAGCCCGTGGCGGGGGCTGGGAGAAGCGGAATCCCAAACCGGAAGCACTAAAAGGTTCCCCTGACGGTTCTCATTGGTTATAAGATCAATTGTTTGCACGTGTCGCTTGATTCTCCGGATCAGACAACTTCGCGTCGGTTTGTCGATCGAGACCATAGACATGAGGAATCGCGATGCGTTTTTCTTTTGAAGGAGGACTTCGCATTTTTACGAATAGTTCCGAAAGTCGAATGGACGGTTTGTCTTTTTCGAAATCGGTTTTCCTTTTCTCCTCGGGTTCTCTGATTCGACAACGTGGCCGAATGCAGGAGCGTCTTTGTGCTTTGGTTTCAACATATCTTCCAAAAAAATCAGGTGCATTCGCTTGGAAACGCTGATTCTGCTCGCTCTCATCGCGCTTAACGGGGTTTTCGCTATGTCCGAGATCGCCCTTGTCACATCGCGGAAAGCGCGGCTGCTGAATCTTGCGTCTGAAGGCCGGACTTCCGCGGATATAGCGCTCCGGCTCGGCGAAAATCCGACTTGTTTTCTTTCCACGATCCAGATAGGCATAACATCCATCGGCATTTTGAACGGAATTGTCGGCGAGTCCGTTCTGGCCGCACCCTTTTCGAACTGGATGCACTCCTTCGGCTTGCCTGAGCCTGTATCGGGCTTTGTCGCAACGGGGACCGTGGTTTTGCTCATAACCTACGTTTCCATCGTGATCGGCGAGCTGGTTCCGAAACGTATCGGCCAGATCAACGCGGAAAACATCGCCTGCCTCATTGCGCGACCGATACATGCGTTGTCGCTTTTGACTTGTCCTTTCGTTCTTTTGCTTTCGTTGTCGACGAACGCATTGTTGCGAATCATGGGGATCGAACAGAAAGGGCTGAACAGCGTAACGGAAGACGAGATCCGCGCAGTGCTTGACGAAGGCGAGGAAGCCGGAATCATTGAGCAGCAGGAGCACGAAATGGTGCGGAACGTGTTTCGGCTTGATGACAGGAAACTGGGATCGCTGATGGTTCCGCGATCGGATCTGGTCTATCTGGATATCGCCGTATCGCCTGAGGAAAACATGCGCCGGCTGACAGAATCGAAGTTCTCCCGTTTTCCCGTCTGCGACGGCGGATTGGAAAAACTTCTTGGCGTTCTTCATGTCAAACAAGCGCTCACCTATGTTGTGCGAGGAGAAATCCCCGACTTTTCGTCCAATTTGCAGCCGTGTGTCTTCGTTCCGGAAACGCTGACCGGAATGGAGCTTCTCGAACAGTTCCGTCTCGAGAACATTCAGATGGCCTTTGTCATCGACGAGTACGGAAGCCTGGAGGGGATAGTTACGCTTCAGGATTTGCTCGAAGCCGTCACGGGGGAATTTACTCCCAGCGACGCTGAAGATTCCCTTGCAATTCAAAGAGATGGCGGTTCGTGGCTGTTGGATGGCGCTTTTCCCGTCGTTGATCTCAAGGAACTTTTGGGGATCAAAACGCTTCCGGAAGACGGCAAGGGGCATTACCACACGGTAAGCGGGCTCTTTATGCTGCTTCTGGGACGTGTTCCGAGCACCGGAGATAGTACGGAATGGGAAGGGTGGCGCCTGGAAATCGTAGATATGGATCAGAAACGCATCGACAAGATTCTTGCGACGCCGCTTCTCAACATCGCCGGTGAAATACGAGACTGAGCCGAATTTTCGCCCCGCGAGAAAAAACGGTATGCCTTAAAATCAATGGAAAGAAACGGCGCCGGGACGATGAAATGGAATCGCGGACAGAGTGTTTTCAAGGAATCTTTCTTCGAAAGAGGATTTTTGCGCCTGATTGTGATACTCTGTCCCATGTTTACAAAGCTCCCATCTCGCGGGAAAGGGGAGCGTAAACATTCAGTATGCAAGAGGTGGTTATTTCAAGAGCAACGGACTCACTGAAAAAAAACGTATTTCGTCGAATCTCGTTTTTTCCCCTTGAAGTGACGAATCCGCTTTGCTAGTATATTTCTCGTCTTTTACGTTGGGGTGTCGCCAAGTTGGCAAGGCAACGGACTTTGGCTCCGTCATTCGCTGGTTCGAGTCCAGCCACCCCAGCCATTATCGATGTATTGCGGGGGACCAACAACAGGCTCCCCCCTTTTTCGTGTTTTCGGATCACCGAAAGGTGGAATGGTGCTGTATGGAACGGAATTGTATCGTAGGCGCACTCATTCTTGCGGCCGGAAAGGGCGTTCGTATGCGGAGCGACCGGCCGAAAGCGATGCAGAGAATACTTGGCGAACCTCTTCTGTATTATGGTCTCACATCTGTTCATTCGCTTCATGCCGGTCCTTCGGCCGTTGTTGTCGGTCACAAGGGCTCGCTTATTTCGGATTATCTTGGAGAGTCTTTTCCCGGGAGCGAAATCGTGTGGCAACACGAGCAACTTGGGACGGGACATGCGCTTCAGATCGCCAGAGAGTGGTGGCTTTCTTTTTCACATGTGCTTGTTCTTCCCGGAGATGTCCCCCTGATCACCCCAGATTCGCTTTCCCGCCTGTTGGATCATCATCGCGCAATGAAGGCAGCATGTTCCTTCATAAGCTTTTCCGCCTGTAATCCCTCCGGATACGGACGGGTGCTAAGAAGCGAAGATGGATGCCGGATCATTGAGGAAAAGGACGCCACGGAGGAACAAAAACGCGTTACAGAAGTCAACAGCGGGGTGTATGTCTTTTCCGTTCCGGAGTTGAATTCCGTTATCAACCTTCTGACTAAGGAGAACGCGCAGGGGGAGTACTATCTGCCTGACGTCCTGACGCTTCTCGCAAAGAATGGTCATCGGGTCGAGGCTGTCCGCTCCGATTCGGAAACCGAATTTCTCGGGGTCAATTCCTCACGACAGCTCGCGGAGGCTACATCATGCAAAAGAGCCCGGATTATAGACGAATGGATGGATGCAGGTGTTCGGTTCCAGGCGCCGGAGACCACATTTGTTGGTCCGAGGGTCACGCTCGCGTCCGATGTTGACGTTTCTCCGTTTGTGCAGCTCTACGGCGCCTCCTCGGTCGGTTCGGGAAGCACGATCGGCAGTTTCAGCGTCGTCAGGGATTCCGTTATCGCGGAAGGATGTTCCATCCTTGACCACGTAGTGCTCGAATCGTGCAGTATTTCTGCAGGTGCGAAAATCGGTCCTTTCGCATATCTTCGGGATGGAGCCCGGGTCGCCAAAGATGCGTATGTCGGGAAATTCGTCGAGGTGAAAAAGAGCGTCATCGGAGAGCGCTCAAAGGTGCCCCATCTGTCGTATATTGGAGACGCGGAGATAGGAGAGGACACGAATATCGGCGCGGGGACGATCACCTGTAACTATGACGGCATCCGGAAAAACCCGACAAAGATAGGGAACAGGTGTTTTGTCGGGAGTGACACCATGTTCGTTGCGCCGGTTACACTTGGAGACGACGCCTTTACGGGCGCCGGATCCGTCATTACGCAGGACGTTCCTGAAGGCGATTTGGCGGTTGCGCGGGCGAAGCAGAGAAATATTCCCGGATGGGGAAAGAAGAAAAACCCGCGCAAAAACGAAGGAGGAAATTGATATGGGTTCCGGTTCCAGAGAGTTAAAAATCTTTTCGGGGACGGCGCACCCTGAATTCGCGAGGCGAATCTGCAGCGAACTCGGAACGGGGCTGGCTTCTGCAAAGCATTTCCGATTCTCTGACGGCGAAATCGGACTTTCCATAGAGGAAAGCGTTCGCGGCGCGGATGTTTTCGTTGTGCAGCCTCTGTGCAATCCGGTCAATGAAAACATCGTCGAACTTCTGATTATGCTCGATGCGCTTCGAAGAGCATCAGCCTATCGCATCAACGTCGTAATTCCCTATTTCGGCTACGCGCGACAGGACCGGAAGACGAAAGCGCGCGATCCGATATCGGCGAAACTCATATCAAACCTCATTTCCTGGAGCGGCGCGCACCGTGTTATTTCCGCCGACCTGCACGCAGGGCAGATTCAGGGCTTTTTCGATATTCCGGTCGATCATCTGACAGGCGTGCCCCTTCTCGCGACGTATTTCAAGGAAAACCTGTATGACGACCTGAAGGAAAACGGCGTCGTCGTCGTCGCTCCGGACGTCGGCGGGGTCGTTCGCGCGCGACGCTTCGCGGTTTTTTTGAATGCGGATCTCGCAATCGTCGACAAAAGAAGATCGCATGAGGTGGCGAACCTCTGCGAAGTGATGGACATCATCGGCGACGTTCGCGGGAAAGTCGCCGTACTTGTCGACGATATCGTGGATACGGCCGGCACGCTGTGCAACGCCGCGGAAGGCCTGAAGGAACGGGGCGCGACCAGAGTGTTCGCATGTTCGACGCATCCTGTTCTCTCCGGTCCTGCGGTCGAACGGTTAAAAGCGTCCGAGATTGACGAACTGATCGTAACGGATACAATTCGCTTGTCCGAAGAGAAAAAATTAGATAAAATAATCCAATTGTCCATAGCACCTCTTTTCGCAGAGGCTATTCTCAGGGTTCATAGTGACAGGTCCGTAAGCAGTCTTTTCGATTGAGGCTGCATTCGAAGAATCGCAAGGAGGAAAAGAAGCATGTCGGGTATTTCGAATATCACCGTGGAACAACGTACGGAAAAGGGAAAAGGCGCACGGAGCATGATGCGCGCAGCCGGCTACGTCCCAGGGGTTGTATACGGTCCGGGAATGAAGGAAACGATAGCGATCAAGGTGAAAAGCGCCGTTATCGCACCCTTTGCGAACTCCGCTCACAAGGAAACGACCCGGTTGAGTGTGGAGCTTCCCGACGGGAAAAAGGAACTGTGTCTCATGCGCGAAGTGCAGCGTGACTGCATCAGCGGAAAAATCTTGCATGTCGATTTCATGCAGCTGATGAGTGACAGGAAAATCATGGTTAATGTTCCGGTGGAGCTTGTCGGACGCGAAGCATGCGTCGGACTGAAGCAAGGCGGCGTCATCGATCAACTTCTCCATGACATTGAAATGGATGTCCTTCCGGGAGAAATCCCGGACGCGATCGTCATCGACGTCACGAACTTGGAACTGGAAAAGAGCATTCATGTGCGGGATCTCACATTCCCGCCCAGCGCCGAACTCAAGATGCATACCGAAGAAATCGTAGTAACGGTCATTACTCCGAGAGCCGCTATCGAAGAGGCCGCCGAACTTGTCGAAGAGGAACCCAAGGAAGTAGAAGTTCTTGCGAAGGGGAAGGCGAAATCCGGAGAGGAAGAAGAGTAGCACGGGGTGAAGATTCTTGCCGGGCTTGGTAATCCCGGTTATGAATACGCCTTGACCCGACATAATGTCGGATGGATGGTTATCGACCAGATCGTCGAACAGTCTCGTCTGGGGATTCCCAAAGACGTTTTCTCCTCGATGGCTTGGGGGCCTTGTCTTATTGAAGGGCAAAGATGCCTTCTCCTGAAGCCGTTGACATTCATGAATCTCAGCGGCAGAGCGGTAGGGGAAGCTGCCCGCTATTATGACTGTCCGCCGGACGATGTCCTGACAATCTGCGATGACGTGGCCCTGCCCTTTGGAACGTTGCGTCTTCGCGCCAAAGGCTCGTCAGGAGGTCAGAAAGGACTCGAGTCGGTGCTGGGAGCCTTGCGGACGCTTGATGCGCCCCGTCTTCGCATCGGCGTCGGGGCGCAACCGGAAGGAAGAGACCGGGCTTCGTGGGTTCTCGGGGTATTCGACCGGGATCAGCGGAAAGATCTGCCCGAAGTGATTCAACGGGCTGCGGACGGATGTCTGGCATGGCTGCGAACGGACATACAAAAGGCTATGTCTTTTGTAAACGTTCCGTTTTAACGAAGGGATACCGAACAATACATCTTGGAATTCCTTTTGAGTGGCGGTCATTTGACCGCCACTTTTGACATGAAGAAGCAGGCAAGGGAGAAACGAATGACCGGAAGAGGCATCTATTCTTCATTAAGAGACGTCGAACCCGAAAAGTGGGCGCGCGGTGCGATTCTCCACCTTTCTCCCGATGGGAGCGCCCGCTCGTGGCTTTTTCGGGACATGGACAGGCGATCGCTCGTAGTACTTCCCGACGTTCGACAGGTGGAGGAGTTTTCGACGAACTGGACGGGACTCTTCGGAACTTCGCCCGTCACACTCTCGGAACTCCCTCTTGATACGCAGTCCCTGCGCAACACCGCGCTGGGCGTCTATCGCGGAGAGGAATACCGACGATGGATGAATGACGGAGGCGTCTTGGCAAGCAGTCCCGGGGCTCTTCTCGCCCCGTTGATTTTCGGCGGCGGAACGCTCGAATTGCCCGGAAAGGCCGGGACGGACAGAAGCACGCTTCTCGACTGGCTGCAAAAGCGGGGGTATGAGCGCGTCGATCTTGTCTGGGCGCCGGGGCAATATGCTCCGCGCGGGGTCATCGTCGATCTCTATGACCCCGCATATGCGCTCCCGCTTCGTTTTGAGTTCTTCGACGAAGACATCGAATCGATTCGTTCCTTTCATCCGGACACGCAAAAAAGCGTTGCGCCGCTTGATTCGATCGTCATACACGGTCTTGACGCGGAGCGATCTCTGTCGTGTCTTTCGCTTCTCCCAAAGGATTGTCACGTCGTTCTCTTCGAGCCGCCATCGATTGAAAACCAGGCGGAGCGGTATCGCTGGCTCTGGGAGGATATTCGCGACTCGGCAGGTGCGCCCCCGCTTCCCGACTGGAATTCGATTTTGATCGGTCTTGCCGGATATCCGCGGTTGCGCGTGACGAAAAAGGCCGAAAACGTAGACGGGAAGTTTGTGGAAGAGGGCATTCCCGTATTCCGCGGGGATATCGAGAAAGCGAAATGGAGTATTCATGTCTGGAGGAACCAGGGGTATTCCGTTACGCTCGTTACGTCGTCCCCGACGCTGTTCGAAGGTGTCAATGCGTCCGCATCCTCGAAAATGGATTTTGTCCTCCGCAGAGGCGCGCTGACGGAGGGCTTTATTGATTCCTCCGAAGCCTGCGTCTGGCTCTCGGACAAGGAATTGACGGGGCGCGTGGACGTCCTCGCTTCAAAAGCGTGGTCCAACCAGCCGGTGGAGTGGAAGGATTCACTTTCCGCCGGACAACTTGTCGTTCATGAAGAATACGGCGTCGCCGTTTTTCGCGGCACGGAGACGATACGTACATCCAGCGGGAATATGGACGCAATTATCCTTGAGTTTGCAGGCGGAGAACGTCTCCTCGTCCCGTTTATGCAGATGTATTCCGTTACGCCGATGCAGATTCACGAAGGAGAAGAAATTCCGCTCGATTCGCTGCGGGGCGTCCGTTGGAAAAAAGCTCTCAAGAAGACCAAGGAACGTGCGGAACATGAAGCCCGCGAACTTCTAACATTGTACGCGCAACGCGAGTTGTGCAAGGGGGAACAGTTCCCTCCTCCTACGGAGCTGTACCATGCGTTTGTTGATGCTTTCCCGTATGTTGAAACGAAGGATCAGCTCCGCGCGATCGACGATGTCCTCGCCGATCTTGAGAATCCCGTTCCGATGGATCGACTTATTGTCGGGGATGTCGGATTCGGAAAGACCGAGGTCGCAATACGCGCGGCCTTTCGCGCGGTCGAGGCCGGGAAACAGGTTGCGGTTCTCGTCCCGACGACAATCCTCGCACAACAGCACTATATCTCATTTCAGACACGCATGGCCGGATTCCCCGTGCGTATTGCGACGCTTTCCCGATTTGTCCCCGCATCGCAGCAAGGGGACATCCTTGACGCGGCTCGTCGCGGAGAGGTGGACATCGTCATCGGGACGCAGCGATTGCTGCAGAAGGATGTCGCATTCAAGAATCTGGGTCTTCTCGTTATCGATGAAGAACACCGATTCGGCGTCATGCACAAGGAACGGCTTAAAAACGCCCGCAAGGACATCAACGTCCTGACGCTCAGCGCGACGCCGATTCCGCGAACCCTCTCGATGTCTCTCCGGGGAATCCGCGACATCTCCACCATCAACACGCCTCCGCACAGAAGACGCCCGGTTCTGACCGTCACGACTCCATGGAAGAACGAGACGATGGTGCGCGCCGTGAAAAGGGAGCTGAGTCGCGGCGGGCAGGTTTTTTTCGTCGTGAACAGGATATCGCGGATCGAAGAAAGGAAGCGATATCTCGAAAGCGTTTTTCCGGAAGCGAAGACGGTCGTTGCGCACGGCCAGATGGCGGAACGGGAACTGGAGCAGACAATGTCGGATTTTTATAACGGCGCGTACGATATACTGTTATGTACGACCATTATAGAGAGCGGCCTCGATGTCGCGCGGGCGAATACGCTGATTATCGACGACGCCCAAGAGCTGGGGCTTGCGCAGATGTACCAGTTGCGAGGTCGTATCGGCAGACGAGAGCAGGAGGCCTACGCTTTTTTCTTCTATCCGGAACACGCGCTATTGCGTCAGGAGACAACCGAACGCCTGGAGGCGATCGCCAGTTTTTCTGAGATCGGCGCCGGCTTCGGATTGGCCCGGCAGGATCTGGAAATCCGCGGCGGCGGCGATATCCTGGGGACATCGCAACACGGGAAGCATGACAGGTCGGGATTTCAGTTCTATATGAAGACGTTGGAAGAAGAGATTGCGCGGCTTCGGGGAGAGGATAAAAAGTATATCCGTATTGATGCGGATCTTCCTGCGGGGATCCCCTCCTCGTATATTCCGCAGGAAAGCGTGCGGATAACATTGTTCCGAAGGTTTCTGAAAGAGGATGACCCGAAGGAATTTCGTGTGCTGCTCGATGAAATCGTCGACCGTTTTGGGCCTGTTCCCGAAGAACTTCGCGCGCTATGGGGAATGACCCTGATTCGCAATGCAGGCGCTCGTGCAGGAATCGACGCCTTCCGGGTGACGAAAAAGGAATCGGTGCTGACGGGACATTCGTCGACAGTCTTCTCATTACTCCGGATAAAAAAACGGTGGATCGTTCTTGAGGACAAAGCTGTCGGGCCCGGCGGCGCTTCGGCGATCGCGGATGTCGTGGAAGCGCTTTGTTCAAACCCGACGTCGGGTAGAGTTGCTGCGATAGGAGAATGATGCCATGAAAACAGAACTGTATGGAGACGCTTTCGACGAACTGTTCCGGATCATGCGACGCTTGCGGGCTCCCGGGGGATGCCCGTGGGATCGGAAGCAAACTCTCGAAAGCCTGAGAGCGTACATTGTGGAAGAAGCGTACGAATTGGTTGACGCGATCGGAGACGGCGAAAAGGAAGAAATATGCGAGGAAGCAGGAGATCTTCTTCTTCAGGTGATTTTCATCGCATGCATCGCCGAGGAAACGGATTCTTTTCAGATGAGCGACATTTTTCGCGCACTCTCGTCAAAACTCATCAGGAGGCATCCGCACGTATTTCCCCAGAGTCGATCGTTCGACGGGGCTGAGACCAAAAAGGTCGAAACGAGCGAAGATGTTCTTGTTGCGTGGGAACAGATCAAAACGGAAGAAAAGAAGCGGCGGAAATCGGATGCGTCGATCCTTGCCGGAGTTCCTTCAAGCCTTCCTCCACTTGCGAGAGCTTTTCGGATACAATCGAAGGCGGCTCATGTCGGCTTCGACTGGCCGCAGGGAGATATATCGCCGCTTTTCGGGAAGGTTCGCGAAGAGGTTGACGAAATCAGGAGCGCCATAGAGGAAAAAGATGAAACGAGAGTCGAGGAAGAGGTTGGGGATCTTCTTTTCGCGGTTGTTAATCTCGCGCGACATCTTGATGTCAATCCTGAATCCGCATTGCAGCGCGCAAACAGAAAATTCTCCGATCGATTCCGCAAGGTGGAAGAACTCGTGGCCGAATCGGGCGAACAATGGGAAGAACATAGCCTTGAACGCCTGGATTCTTTCTGGGAGCTGGCGAAAGGCAGCGAGGGACGAAAGGCATGACGAAACCGGTCGAAAAAAATGAAGCGGAGGTCGAGAGAATGCAGATGAACGAAAAGCAAGGTATGCCTGTGTCAGCGAGAACTGTCGGTATTACCGAAACGGTGCTCCGCGATGCGCACCAATCCCGTATGGCGACACGCATGCGTCTGGAAGAGATGCTCCCTGTCACCGAAATCATGGACGAGGTCGGATATCACTCGCTTGAAGTCTGGGGCGGGGCGACGTTCGATACATGCATGCGTTTTCTCGACGAAGATCCGTGGGATCGGTTGCGTGTCATCCGGAAGCATTTCAAGAAGACGAAACTCCAGATGCTTCTTCGCGGACAGAACGTCGTCGGGTACCGAAACTATGCGGACGACACCGTGCGGGAGTTCGTGAAGCGAGCGGTCGGCAACGGTCTGGATATCATACGGATATTCGATGCGCTCAACGATCTGCGGAATCTCGAAGTTGCGGCGGATCAGGTGAAAAAGGAGGGGGCGCATCTTCAGCTCTCCATCTCGTACACGCTTTCGCCTGTGGATACGCTGGACAAGTTCGCACAACTCGCCGCGGATATGAAGTCCATGGGGGCCGACTCTATTTGCGTGAAGGACATGGCGGGCCTCATCAGTCCCATCGACGCGGCGGCTCTTGTTCGGGCCATCAAGACGAAAACGGGCCTGCCCGTGCAGCTTCACACGCACTACACCAGCGGAATGGGATCGATGGCGTATTTTGCGGCCATCGAAGCCGGAGCGGATGTCATCGATTGCGCCATATCACCTTTTTCGATGGGAACGAGCCAGCCTCCCACGGAATCGATGGTGGCCGCATTGCAGCGTTCTCCGTACGACACAAAAATCGAACTCGAAAGGCTCGTTCCCATTGCGGAGCACTTCCTGAAGGTTCGTGAGAAGCATGCCGATATTTTTGTCCAGCTCGCGGGCGTGGATATCAATGTCCTCCTCTATCAGATCCCCGGAGGAATGTATTCCAATCTCGTCAACCAACTCAAAGAGCAGAACGCCCTCGGCAAACTCGGAGCTGTTTTGAAGGAAGTTCCGAAAGTGCGCAAGGAGATGGGATACCCGCCTCTCGTCACGCCGACGAGTCAGATCGTCGGGACGCAGGCGACGCTCAATGTCCTTACGGGAGAACGATGGAAGATCGTGCCGAAGGAAGTCAAGAACTACTTCCTCGGCTTTTACGGAAAGCCGCCCGCGGACGTCGACCCGGACATAGCGAAGAAAGTCATCGGAAATGAAGATGTCATCACGTGCCGTCCCGGCGAAAAAATAGCGCCGGAGCTTGCGGATGCGGCAAAGACTATCGCCCCCTGGATTCTTCAGCCGGAGGATGTGTTGAGCTACGTGCTCTTCCCGGCTATCGCAAAGGACTTCCTCATGAAAAAGTACGCGAAAGTCACGCAGCGTGATATCGGCCTTCAACCGACGTCCGACGAATCGGCGTACCCGGTGTAGGCAGAGGAGCCGGGATGGAAAACGAGCAACGGTCCGCTCTCCCTGAAGAAAAGAAAGATCCTTCGTCTTCGGCGGCTCTCGTTTTCGCCGACGACGAGACGATGTCGCGCCTTACCGGAAGCAACGACGAGAATTTGCGAATTGTTGAGCAAAACTTTCCGGTCAGACTCATAGCGAGAGGGAACCGTATCCTTGTGTGCGGAGAAGACGAAACGAGCATCGACACGACGACGCTTCTGCTCGAGCAGCTTCACAAACTCGCGCGAAAGGGACACAGAATACACACGGCGGATATCAAATACGCCATTGGAATGATCGCACAGAACGGCGCGGTCGACCTTTCTCCGATCTACACGGACGTGGTATGTACGACCGCCCGCGGAAAGCCTGTTCGTCCGAGGACGGCCGGACAGAAGGAATATATCGACGCCATGCGCGGCAACGATATCGTGTTCGGCATCGGCCCCGCAGGGACGGGAAAAACGTATCTCGCCGTTTGTCAGGCGGTCTCGTTGCTCAAATCGTCGGCGATAAGCCGGATTGTCCTTGTACGCCCGGCCGTCGAAGCGGGAGAAAGCCTCGGCTTTCTCCCCGGCGATCTTCGAGAGAAGGTGGAACCGTATTTGCGTCCTCTCTACGATGCGTTTTACGATCTCTTTTCTCCCGAACGTTTTCTTCGGTATGTCGAAAAGAATGTGATCGAGATCGCTCCGTTGGCTTATATGAGAGGCAGGACTCTGAACGACAGCTTCATCATTCTGGATGAAGCGCAGAACACGACGCCCGAGCAGATGAAAATGTTTCTGACACGACTTGGATTCGGATCGAAAGCGGTTGTGACCGGAGACGTGACGCAGGTGGATCTCCCGTCCGGGAAAGTATCGGGGCTTAAGCAGATACGACCGATACTTGAGGGAATTGAAGGCATTTCGTTCAATTACCTCACGCATAACGATGTGGTTCGGCACGAAATCGTCCAGAAGGTCGTGCAGGCATATGAACGATATGAGAAGCGAATTTCGGAAGGATAGAAAAAGGGGTCCAACCGACGCTCGAAGGATTCTCGGATTCCTCTCGCACACGATGTCGTCTTTTTTCGTGCTTCTGTTGTGCGCGTTTCTGATCATCACAGTCAAGTGGATGCTCGATGGGCGCAGTGTCGGTTTTGTGGAAAACCAGCGTTCTGCGCGAACGTATTTCGCGCTTTTTCCGATGCGTTACCCGGATCAGGAGGGAATGGAGCTTCTCCGGCAACGTGCGGGACAGACGATCGCCGGAGTTGTCGTTCGCGATGGAGAACGGGTGGATCAGGTTCGTTTCCGCCTCGAAGCGCTCCATGAAGGAGACTTTGTCCTCGCGGGGACGCCGGAGCAGCTTCAGAAACTTCTCCTCGCGCTTCCGGCGCAAAAGCGTGAGCAGCTTCTTGGCGTGGTTGTCAGGATCGGGACGAAGGTTCTTAATGAAGACGCAGTATCGGCGGATGTTTTCATACCCGTCCAGGAACGGATCTGGAAGGAAATATCGGACGCCGGTCTGTCCGTTGAGGATAGCAATATCGTCTATCAGTTGTTGGAGCATACGGTTCAGGCGACGAATGTCGTGGATAAGGAATTGACGGGCATCCTTCGGCGCGACGTCACAAAATCGCTCCGACCGGTGGAAATGGTCTTGAAAACCGGCGAAGTCATCGTGGACTCGGGGCAGATGGTGACGCCGCAAATCGCCCGAATACTTCGTGCGCAAGGGTATGCCGAAAATCTCTTCCCGTGGAAGCAGATCATTATCGTCGCATTGCTGCTGCTTTTCTGGCCTTTCTGGGTTTCGCTCCAGCGGCAAAAGAAGACGTTCGCGACACAGGAAGAACAGCTGATCCCGTTTATCGTCAGCATTCATGTGGCGAGCTGGATAACGGAGTATATTTCCGGGTTCTTTTTCGTGGAAGGCATGGGGATTCTCGTCACCACCGGACTGGCGTTTGCGGCTCTTCATGGCGGGCTCGCGGCGCAGGTCGTGTTGATCTCCAGCCTTCTCAGCGCAGTCGTCGTATACGGTTTTTCCACACCGAACATAGTTCTTCTCGTATTCATGGGGGGCATCAGCGCTTCTGTCGCATACGTCACGTTTCGGGACATTCAGTCACGAAGCCACCTATGGCGGCAGCTCTTTTTTCTCGGAGTATCGCAGGCTGTCGCCGGAATTCTGATACGATGGGGATTCAGTCTCTCTCTGTCCGGAAATACGCTTGTCGCGTATGCGGGCGCAAGTGCAATGTGGAGCACCGTTATCATAGCGCTTTTACCGCTTCTCGAAGTGCTCTTCGACGTTCTTTCTCCGCTGCGACTCGTCGAGTTGAGCCATCCGTCGAACCCTCTCCTCAAGAGTCTGCAGATCGAGGCTCCGGGAACGTATCACCACAGCATTACCGTGGGAACGCTCGCCGAAATTGCGGCCGACCGCCTCGGAATGAATGCGAACCTGATAAAGGCTGGCGCGTATTATCACGATATCGGGAAGATCAGACGCCCGCAATTTTTCGTGGAAAACCAGCTTTCGGACGAAAATGTTCACGATGGACTTGCGCCGTCGTTATCGGCCCTCATCATTGTCGCGCATGTCCGTGAGGGACTCGAACTCGCAAAAATTCACAGATTGCCGACGATGATCAAACATTTCATAGCGGAGCATCACGGCACAACATGCCTTTCGTATTTTTACAGGAAGTCGAAAGCGAAGGGAGAAAATCTGCCGAGAGAGCAATTCTGCTATCCCGGACCGCGTCCTGCGTCCAGGGAGACGGCGCTTCTGATGATCGCCGATTCCGTTGAAGCCGCAGTCAGGGCCGAGGTGAAGAATATATCGGGCGTTCAGGACATCGACAAAATCGTTTCTGAGGTGATCTCCACGAAGGTGGCCGACGGGCAGCTCGACGAAGTGGACTTTACATTGCGTGATTTGTCCACTATAAAAGAAGCGTTGCTTTCGACGCTACAGTCCATGTATCACACGAGAAAGGTCCGCGAAATCCGGCCGCCCGTGGTTCCTGCGGAAAAATGAGGCGCGTGGAGCGACCTGCAAGGAGGGGTATTTTTTGAAGGTTACCGTAAGTGTAGAGGGGATTGACGGCGACCCATCAGGAGAAAGTATCAGGGCGGTTTCGGCCGCCGAACACAGCACCGTCTTCGCTTCGGTTCTCCAGGAGCTGTATCCTTCCCTGAAGTCGTTTGAATCCGTCGATCTATCTGTCGCATTCGTTTCTTCGGAGTACATGAGGAATCTCAATCTCCAATACCGGGAGCTGGACGAACCAACGGATGTTCTGTCCTTTCCTCTCTGGGAAGTCGAGGGCGCGTTCCGACCGACATGGTCGGGGCCCGATCTTCCTCTCGGCGACGTCGTCATTTGTGAAGACGTCGTTCGGGAGTCGGCTGAAGAACAGGGAATTCCTTTTTTTGATGCAATATGCCTCATACTGTCCCATGGAGTCCTTCACCTCATTGGCTTCGACCACTATTCGGAAGAAGATCGCGTGCGAATGTTCGGGCTTCAGGAAACAATGCGCGACGGACTTGTCGTTTTTTCCCGGAACAATTCCGGGCGCACTTCGTAATCGGGGCCGGAAAGAAAGACATGGCAAGTTTCTACATTATCCGGACGATTCTGTTGCTTGGCGTCCTTCTTGTCCTTTCCGCAGTATTCAGCGCGTCGGAAACCGGTATAACCTCTTCCGGTAGAGGAAAACTGCTGGCTCTCCAGGAGCGACACCCCTTTTCCAGCTCCTTCCTCGCATGGTTGCTCGCGGACGTCCAACGCGCGCTGACGATAACGCTCATATCGAACAATCTCGTGAATATCGCCGCGAGCGCTGTAGCGACATCGCTTGCGATTATGCTTTTCGGAGCGAGCGGCGTATGGCTTTCCGTAATCTGCATGACGTTCCTGATAGTCCTGTTCGGAGAGATCCTTCCGAAGACCCTGGCCATTGTTCGTTCCGAGTCGACGCTGCTCGTCACGCTTCCTGTCATCAGGTTCATCGGCTTCGTTCTCTTCCCGTTCATCTGGCTCATGATGGGGATTGTACGGGTCATCGGCGTCGTGTTCGGCGTCGATCTCAAAAATCAGCATACATTCGTGACAAGGGAAGAAATCGAACAGATGGTCAATATAGGAGAAGCATCAGGCGTTCTGGAGGAAGTCGAAAGAAAGATGATTCATGGCGTCATCGCGTTCGAGGAAACACGGGTATATGAAATTATGGTCCCGAGAACGGACATGGACGCGATTCCACTCAATGCCACGGTGACGGACGCCGTTGCGCTCTTCGAGAAACACGGCCATTCCAGGGTGCCTGTTTTTCGCGATAGTTTCGATGATATCGTCGGCATCCTGTATTTCAAGGACATGATTCCTCCGCTTCATGAGGGGCGCACGGACATGCCCATCGGAAACATCATCCGGGATGCGCTGTTCGTTCCGGATACGATGAAAATTGTTGAACTCTTCAACATTATGCGCGGAAAACATACGCATATGGCGATCGTTGTCGATGAATACGGCGGGGTCGCCGGCATCATCTCGCTTGAGGATCTTCTCGAAGAAATAGTCGGAGAGATACAGGACGAGTACGATTCGGAAAAACCTTCAATCGTGAAAGAGCCTGACGGGACATATCTCGTTCAGGGGCACGTCGGCCTTGAAGACCTCAGCGACATGCTCTCGGACGTTTTCGAATCGGAGGATGCGGAGAGTATCGGCGGACTTGTCCTTTCAATATCGGGAGATTTTCCGGACATGGGGGAAAAAGTTCACTATGGCCACTGGACAATCGAGGTCATCGAAGTTGAGGATCACCGGATAAAGCTTCTTCGCCTCATTCGGGACCAGAACGAGGAGGAATGACGTACGTGCCGAGTCTGAACCGGAATCGGAAGCAGTGGCCTTCTTCCGTAGTCTCCGCCGAAACGCTCATGCGACTGGCTCTCGAAGCGCGGGAAAACGCATATGCGCCGTATTCGGGGTTTAAGGTCGGAGCAGCCTGTCTTTCCGAGCGAGACGAGATCGCCGTTGGATGCAATGTGGAAAACGCATCGTACGGCCTCACGCAATGTGCGGAACGATCTGCGCTCGCCTCGTCGCGAGTGTCGGGACACGCACAAACGGTTGCGATCGCGGTTGCGGGAGAGGGGAGTCGATCCTGTTTCCCGTGCGGGGCGTGCAGACAGGTGATCTACGAACGGAACCCGCGAATGTTGGTTGTTGTCGTTGGAAAGATCACCCCCGAAGTCTTCGCAATCGATGAGTTGTTGCCTTTCGCCTTCGACATGCGGAATGAGGATGACAATGGGACCCTCTAAGGTTTTCAAGAGCGGAATCGTCGCTCTTGCGGGAAAACCGAATGTCGGGAAGT
Source organism: uncultured Synergistaceae bacterium (assembly GCA_964451935.1). Classification (GTDB taxonomy): domain Bacteria; phylum Synergistota; class Synergistia; order Synergistales; family Aminobacteriaceae; genus CALFXN01. The sequence goes on from CAYVKE010000001.1 coordinate 62,430, forward strand.
CTTCCCTCCTTAACGCGCTTCTCGATTACAAGCTGGCCATCGTCTCCGACAAACCGCAGACGACGAGGACGAGCATTCGGGGCGTCCTCAATCGTCCCGGTCTCCAGATCATCATCTGCGATACGCCCGGTCTTCACCTTCCGCGACATGCGCTCGGCCGGGCTATTGTTTCAAATGCGGAAACGGCCCTCGAAGCGTCTGACATCGTTTGTCTCGTAATCGACGGAACGGACAGGGAGATCGGTGCGGAAGACCGGGAAGTCGTGGCGAAAATTCTGAAGGCCGCGCGCCCCGTGATCCTCGCAGTCAACAAAATGGACCTCGTCAAAAATAACGAGGCGCTCAAACGACTCGTTTCGCAGTATAACGAAGTCTGTCCGACGATTGAGACGGCGTATATCTCGGCTCGAACGCGGTCGAATCTCGATACGCTGGTAGATGTGATCGCGCGGCGCCTTGATGTTTCGGGCCCGGCCTATGACGAGGATGTCCTGACGGACAGGCCGGAACGTTTTCTTGCATCGGAACTGATCCGCGAAAAAGTGCTGAAACTCACCGAAGAGGAAGTTCCGCACAGCGTCGCGGTCGAGATAGAAGAATACAAGAGTCCCGACGAATATCCCGAGCGAAATGTGCTCTATATCCGCGCCGCGCTTCTTGTCGAGCGTCCGGGGCAAAAGGGCATTCTCCTTGGGGAAAAAGGGAGCCGCATAAAGGAAATAGGAAGACTTGCCCGTCTCGATATCGAATCCATGACTGGACATAAAGTTTTCCTGGAACTCTGGGTCAAAGTCCGCCCAAAGTGGAGACAATCGGAAGACGCCGTTCGTCGTCTGGGACTGAAAGAGTAAGTATCTGTGGAGAACCTGAACCAGGGGAATCGTTGCGTCTCGGGAATCATTCTGAAAAGGGCCATTACCGCTGAAGGCGGCGGATCGATATTTCTGTTTTCACGGCAACATGGGACGCTCTGGGCGTCGGCGCCCGGCTGCATGCGGGGAAAAGTCCGCTTCGGCGGTTCCATCGAACCGCTGGTTTTCGGCCGCTTTCAGATTTATTCATCCTCGTCGCGGACGTATCTGAAATCTGTCGACGTCAAGGAAGATTTTTGGGGAATACGCAAATCTCCCGCATCGCTTCAAAGGGCTTTCCGATGGTTCTCTTTCGTGTCGGACCTTCTCCCGGTGCTGACTCCGGACAACGAACTTCTCAAGAATCTCTTCTGGTCTCTCAAGCTTCTCGAAAAGGGATGTCATCCCGAGCTTGCGGAGCACCGATTCCTCCGCCGATGGTGCGGAATATGGGGGGTCGATCCCGGCACAACGCTGCGAAGCAACGGCGGGGATGACTGGTATCTTTCAATGAAGGGTGTTTCCTGCGAAACTTTTTCGGCATTTCTTTCGGAGAATGCGAACATGTTGCGTTGCCTGCGCGAAGCGCTGTAACAATCTCTATGTGGCCATTATCGGAATCATGCGTATAATATCGAGACGACCCTTAACGGCAAGGAGGAGTATATGTGAATTTCCAGGATATTATTTTCCGGCTCGAACGTTTCTGGTCGGATCAGGGGTGTGTCATACAGCAACCGTACGACGTCGAGAAAGGCGCCGGGACGATGAATCCCGCCACATGTCTTCGTGTGCTTGGACCCGAGCCTTGGAGAGTGGCGTACGTCGAACCCTCGCGACGTCCTGCGGACGGTCGCTATGGTGAAAACCCGAACAGACTGCAACACTACTATCAATACCAGGTGATCGTGCAGCCCGCTCCGCGGGATATCCTGGAGATCTACGTCGCAAGTCTTCAGGCGATCGGCATCGATCCGTCCGATCACGATATCCGGTTCGTCGAAGATGACTGGGAGTCTCCGACCGTCGGCGCATGGGGGTTGGGGTGGGAAGTGTGGCTCGACGGCATGGAAGTCACGCAGTTCACCTATTTCCAGCAGGTCGGCGGAATCGATATGGACCTCGTGCCGGCGGAGATCACATACGGTCTTGAAAGAATCGCAATGTTCGTGCAAAAAGTTGAGAATGTCTACGACCTGACGTGGGTCGGGAACATCAAGTACGGGGACATCCATCACCGCGGAGAGGTCGAGCACTCGACATACAACTTCGAAACAGCCGATACGTCGATGCTTCTGTCCCTTTTCTCCATGTACGAAGCCGAATCGAAACGTCTGATTGCGTCAGGATTAGTGCTGCCTGCGTATGACTACGTCCTGAAATGCTCGCATACGTTCAACCTTCTGGATGCACGAAATGCAATCAGCGTCACCGAGCGCACAGGATATATTTCCCGCATACGCTCCCTTGCAAGCGCGTGCGCCGCGGCTTATGTCGGGCAGAGGGCGGCTATGGGCCATCCCTTTGCGAACAAGTTCGTTCGCTGAAGCAACGAGGTGAAATCATGACGTATAAAGATCTTTTGCTCGAAATAGGCACGGATGAAATTCCATCGCGTTTTCTACCGGATGTGATGGCGCTTCTCGAGACTGTCGCCTCGGAGGAGTTCGCGAAAGCGCGCCTGCGGTTCTCCCGAATAAATGTCATGTCCACGCCGAGACGCATTGTCTTGCGCGTAACGGAGGTCGCGGACAAACAGGACGATCTCGAGACGTCCATGAAAGGGCCGCTCTGGTCCGCCGCGTTCGACTCGAACGGAGTTCCCACGAAGGCGGCGCTCGGTTTCGCGAAAAGCAAAGGCGTTTCCTGTGATGATCTTCGCCCGAAAGAGGTGGATGGGGTCCCGTATGCGTTCGCCGTCCGGTCTGAGGCGGGGCGTCCTTCGGAAGACGTCCTCCCGGAAATTCTTCCCGTTCTCATAAAGCGGCTCGTCTTCCCGAAGAACATGTACTGGGAAGATCCTGCCATTCGTTTTGCGCGGCCGATACGCTGGCTGCTTGCGCTTCTCGATGACGCGGTCGTTCCGTTTGAGATCGCCGGGTTGCGAAGCGACCGGATCACCCGGGGACACCGTTTCATGGGGGCTTCGCGAATAGAAATCACGAGAGCTTCCGAGTATCTTGACAAGCTGTACGACAACTACGTAATCGTGGATCAGGAAAAGAGAAAACAGCGAATGCTTTCCGGAATCGCGAATCTGGAACGAGAACTCGGTGGAACGGTGGAGCTTGAACCGGATCTCGTTCTCGAGAACCTTTCGCTCGTCGAGTACCCGATTCCCTTCTATGGAACATTTGACGAATCGTTTCTGAAAATACCCCACGAAGTCCTGACTACGACGATGAAGAAACATCAGAAGTATTTCCCTGTTCGGGATTCAAACGGTCGTCTAAAGCCGTTTTTCGTGGGAGTCAGCAACAACAGAGCCTCTTCGATGGATGTCGTTCGTGAAGGGAACGAGCGCGTCCTTCGCGCGCGACTTTCCGACGCCGCCTTTTTTTGGAACGAAGACCTGAAACGATCGCTCGCCGGTCGGGTCGAAGAATTGAAGCACATCATCCATCACGAAAAACTCGGTTCCGTGTACGACAAGGTGAAAAAGACGCAGGAACTGGCGCGATGGATTACATCCAGTCTGCAACGTCCCGAACTTTTGCCGCTGGTCGAGCGCGCCGCGTTTCTCTCGAAAGCCGATCTCGTGACGGAGATGGTGTACGAATTCCCGGAACTCCAGGGGGTGATGGGGCGGGAATACGCGCTGCGAGACAAGGAACCCGAAGCCGTCGCCCAGGCGATTTACGAACAGTACCTCCCGAAATTCGCCGGCGATACCCTTCCGAAGGGACTGCCCGGAGCTATTCTCGGCATCGCGGAACGGATTCAGATTATTGTCAGTTGCCACGGGATCGGGCTCGTTCCCACCGGGTCGCAGGATCCGTACGCCCTTCGCAGGGCGGCCCGGTGCATCAACGAGATTCTCTTCGGAATGAATATGGATCTCGATGTTCGTTCATGCGTGACGGAAGCGGTGCGAATCAACGGATCGGACGATGCTGTGCGGGACGCCGTTCTTCTCTTCCTGCAGCAGCGTCTTCTTATACAGCTCAAGGAACGCGGCGCGTCGCACGAAGTATCGTCACTTGCCGTTTCCGTTAGCGGGAATCGTCCGTTGCAGGCGTTGCGTTTCCTGAACGCGCTTTCCGAGGTGCAGGGCCAACCCTGGTTCTCTTCGCTCATAACGTCAGCCGTTCGTGTGCGCAATATCCTCGCGAAGGAAAGTTCCGGAATGACGAGGGACGCTGTGCTTCCTTCTTTCTTCCGAAAAGACGCAGAGGAAAGACTTTTTCAGGAAATCGAAACGATGGAACCGAGGCTTGAAAAATCGCTGGCGTCGTTCGACTGGAAAGTTGTAACGGAGCTTTTGTCCGAACTGTCGCCTGCCGTCGAACACTTTTTCGAGGAAGTTCTCGTAATGGATAAAGAAGAGGATGTCCGGAGAAACAGGCTGCTTCTTCTCGACAGATGTCACCGTCTCTTCGTAATGGTGGGCGACATCGGGGTGCTGAAGGGGGAAAAATGAACACCGTCGACCTGATCGTCGTTTCCGATTCGACCGGAGAAACAGCGGAACATGTCGCGCATGCCGCCATGAGTCAGTTCGATACGACGTTCGGGAGCGTCGAGCGTTTCCGGTATGTCGACTCCGATGAGAAGCTGAAAGAGGTTTTCGAGAAAATTTCAGGACGGAAGGTCCTCGTCGTTGGAACCCTCGTGGCGAAACGCCTTCGGCAGAAGATGACCGAAGAAGCGCTTGCGAGAGGGATTACCTGCATTGACCTCATGGGGCAGCTTCTCGACACGCTTGAGGAACGCACCGGATACCCGCCTTCGGAAACCCCGGGGCTGTTGCGTCGTCTCGACGAGGAATATTTTCGAAGGATCAAGGCGGTTGAGTTTGCAATTAAATGCGATGACGGAAAGAGTCCGGAATCGATCCCGCTGGCGGACCTTGTCGTCCTTGGGGTGTCCCGCGCCGGGAAGACGCCCCTGTCTATGTACATTGCGAACAAAGGGTATAAAGTGGCAAATATTCCGCTTATTCCTGAAGTCGATCTGCCGGAAATCGTGCAATCGGTTCCTGCTGACCATCTGATCGGACTGATTATCAGGGATGACGCATTGATAAAGATCCGACAGGAGCGTCTTCGCATGATAGGTCTGAACCCGGAGGCTTCCACCTACGCCAGCACGGAGCGGGTGCTGCGTGAACTCGACCATGCGAAACGCGTTTTGCGGGAACTCAGGTGTCGAGTCTATGACGTTACCGGGAAAGCGGTTGAAGAAACCGCGCAGGAGATTCTGGATGTCCTGCGCGGATAGCGGTGTCCCCAACGGGATGCTTCTCGGTCGGGAGGGCGGAATGGTGAGCCGGCTTCATGTTTCCGTACCGGTTTTCGTTGTTTCGGATTTCACCGGAGAAACGGCGGAAAGTGTTGCAAAGGCCGCTTCAAGGCAATTCAATGCGGATTCGGTTTCCATAAAACGGTTTCGTTATATAACGACATTGGAGGAAGCCGGCAAGGTCGTTGTGCAGGCGAAGGAAGAAAACGCGTTGCTCGTGTGCACGTTCGTGAATGAGAAAATCCGTCTATTCGTCGTCGGCGAGGCTGAGAAACTCGGAGTGGCGTGCACTGATCTTTTCGGATCGCTGCTTCACGCGCTCACGAGCCTTGTCGGCAAGAAACCTCGGGAAGAGCCCGGGCTCTCGCACCTCCTTGACGAAGACTATTTCAAGAGAGTCAAGGCCGTGGAATTCACGATCAATTGCGACGATGGAAGCAATCCGCAGCTTCTCCACAAAGCAGAACTCATCCTTATAGGAGTATCCCGGACATGCAAGACGCCTTTGTCCATGTATCTTGCGCATAAAGGCATCATGACGGCGAATATCCCGCTTGTTCCCGAGCTGGAGGCGCCGGAGGAGCTTTTTGAGATTGACCCGAAGAAAATCGTCGGACTTGTCATCTCTCCCGAAAAACTTGTGGAACTCCGAACGAAGCGTCTGATGATGCTGGGACTATCGCCAAAGGATTCCGCGTATACGGAGAAAGAACGTGTCCGCAAAGAACTCGATTATGCCCGAAATCTCATGGAACGCCTGCATGTCCGTGTGGTGGACGTCACCATGCGCGCCATCGAAGAGACGGCGCAGGAAATTCTGACTGTTGTTCAGGAGAACAGATAGAGCGGGTCGCAGAATTACATTTTATTTGGGGGTGACTTCATCGTGGTGGAAAAGACCTACGTGTACCGTTTTCAGGAAGGCAGTCGTGAAATGGTTTCTCTTCTCGGCGGCAAGGGTGCGAATCTCGCGCAAATGGCTCGGAACGGACTTCCCGTCCCGCCCGGGTTTATCATCACGACTGAGGCATGCTCCGCGTTTAACGCAGCGCCGGGGTTTCTCGACTCGATCTGGTCGACCGTGGAACTTCATATGCGGCGCCTCGAAGAGGAAACCGGAAAACGTTTCGGGGCAGGGCCGGAACCGCTCCTCGTTTCGGTTCGCTCCGGCGCTCCGATTTCGATGCCGGGGATGATGGACACCATTCTCAACCTCGGATTGAACAACGAAACGGTCGATCTCCTTGCCGCAACTTCGGGTGACAGACGTTTCGCCCTCGACAGCTATCGGCGGTTCATCCAGATGTACGGGAATGTGGTCGATGGAATCCCCTCTGAACGATTCGAAGCTATCCTTGAACGTACGAGAAGCGACCTCGGAGTGAAATTCGACTTCGAAATTCCGGCCGAAGCGCTGGAATCGCTCATCGCCTCGTACCTTGCGCTGTACCGCGATGAAATAGGCTGCCCACTCCCGCTCGACCCGTGGGAACAGCTTCGTCACTCCATCGAAGCCGTTTTCGGCAGCTGGGATAACCAGCGTGCGAAAACCTACCGCAAACTTCATGATATCCCGGATTCGCTCGGAACGGCCGTCAACATCGTCTCCATGGTCTACGGCAACCTTGGAGAAGACTGCGGAACGGGCGTCTGCTTCACTCGGAGTCCCTCCGACGGTGAGAACAAGATCTATGGAGAGTTTCTCGTCAACGCACAGGGCGAGGACGTTGTGGCCGGAATCCGCACCCCGCTGCCGATCGACGAACTGCGTTTCGTCATGCCGGATATGTACAACCAACTGGCGGCCGTCTGCGAACAGCTCGAACGCTTTTACGGCGACATGCAGGACATAGAATTCACGATCGAACGGAAAAAACTGTTTATTCTCCAGACAAGAAGCGGAAAACGATCCGCGCAGGCTGCGGTGAAAATTGCGATCGACCTGTTCGACGCCGGGATGATCGACAAGACGACCGCCGTTTCACGCGTCACTCCGGAGCAGGCGGAGAACCTCCTTCACAAGCAGGTCGACCCGAGGACCACCGCCGAAGTAATAGCCCGAGGACTTCCCGCTTCGCCCGGAGCAGGGGTCGGCGTCGTTGCGTTCGATCCGGACGACGCGGTCGCGATGTCGAAGGAAGGAAAGCATGTCATTCTCGTTCGTCCGGAAACGAATCCGGACGACATACACGGACTCTTTGTCGCCGAAGGAGTCGTGACGAGCCGTGGCGGAATGACGAGTCATGCGGCGGTTGTCGCGCGGGGCTTGGGGAAGCCGTGCGTCAGCGGATGCGAGGATATCACGATCGATGTGGAACAGAAGATCCTCTTCGCTCAGGAGATGATGATCCACGAAGGCGATACGATAACGGTCGACGGAACTTCGGGGAAAGTTCTGTTCGGAGCGGTTCCGCTCGTCGAAGCATCTTTCTCGGAGGAATTCGAAAAAATACTTCAATGGTCCGACGAAATCGCGAAGCTTCAGGTCTGGGCCAACGGCGATACCCCGGAAGACGCCAAACGGGCGCGCGCCTTCGGTGCGAAAGGAATCGGCCTGTGCCGTACGGAACACATGTTCATGGCCGAAGACCGTCTTCCGATAATGCACCGCATGATCGTCGCAGATTCCGAAAGGGAACGGAAGGCTGCGCTTGAGACGCTGCACGGCATGCAGATGGCCGACTTCGAGGGCATATTCCGCAACATGAGGGGGCTGCCGGTTATTATCCGTCTTCTCGATCCGCCTCTTCACGAGTTCCTGCCGAAAGAAGCGGATCTCAAAGAGCAGCTGGTAGAGTTGGAAAATAACGGAAAAGGTATTACAATAGAAGCAGATGGATTGCGGAAGATGCTGATCAAGGTCGAATCGTTGCGCGAATCGAACCCGATGATGGGCTTCCGCGGATGCCGCCTTGGGATCGTGTTTCCCGAAATCTATTTCATGCAGGTGCGTGCGATCTTCGATGCGTTGATGCTCGTTCACAGGGACGGTTTCGACCCGCGGCCCGAGATAATGATTCCGCTCGTCGGATCGATTGAGGAGATGGCGTCCCTGCGCCGCGACATCGAGGCGATCGCCGCCGAATACGAGGAGCGCTTCGGAGAGCGTATTCATTGTCCGATCGGAACGATGATCGAAGTGCCGCGTGCGGCATTCATAGCAAACCATCTTGCGGAAAAGGCGGACTTTTTCAGTTTCGGCACAAATGATATGACGCAGATGGTGTTCGGCTTTTCCCGTGATGATGCTGAGAGCAAATTTCTCGGAGTGTATGTCGAGCGTGGTATTATTCCTGTGAACCCCTTCCACGAACTCGATCGCGATGGAGTCGGGGCTATTATGAAAATTGCGGTGGAAAAAGGACGGTCGAAGAATCCCGGACTGTCGATCGGAATTTGCGGAGAGCACGGCGGGAACCCCAAGAGCATCGCTTTCTGCAATTCGATCGGCTTGAATTACGTGAGTTGCTCCCCGTTCAGGGTTCCTGTAGCCCGACTTGCAGCCGCTCACGCTGCTCTCGGACGTATAAAGTGATCGAATCTGAGATTGGAGGCAGGAAGAGTCATGGGGACATACCGTTACGTACGCTGGTTTTCGGAGGTCGGTAAGGGCGATATCCCGTCGGTTGGCGGCAAAGGCGCCAACCTCGGCGAAATGACACAGCGGGGAATCGCCGTACCACCGGGGTTTTGCGTAACCGCCGAAGCGTACAGGGATTTTGTCAGTTCCGCCGGTCTTGGAGCCAAAATCAAAGAGATCATCGAATCGACAAACTGCGACGATGCAGACGATCTCAACTGCAAATGCGGCGATATCCGGCGGCTCTTTCTGGAAGCTCCAATACCGGATATGATTCGAATCGACATCGAAAATGCGTACCGGGAGCTGTGCGACAGGGCATCGATCGACGAAATGCGGGTGGCCGTCCGAAGTTCCGCAACGGCAGAGGATTTGCCGGACGCCTCTTTCGCCGGACAACAGGACACGTATCTTCACATACGCGGCGCCGTAAACGTCACGAGTCACGTCCGTCGTTGCTGGGCGTCGCTCTGGACGGGCCGCGCGACGTATTATCGTCAGAAGCAGGGGTATGATCATTTCGACGTGTCGCTCTCGGCGGTCGTTCAGAAAATGGTCAACAGCGGCAAGTCCGGGGTCATGTTCACTGCGAATCCGATAACGAACGATCGGAACCAGCTCATGATCAATTCGAGCTGGGGATTGGGAGAAGCCGTAGTCGCCGGGATCGTAACGCCCGATGAATTTACTGTGGACAAGAACAGCCGCGCAGTTGTGGAACGTCACATTTCCGAGAAGAACGTCATGATCATCGAGCGCCCCGATGACCTCGGAACGATGGAAGTCTCCGTAATGAATCACCTCGGTGCGGACAAGATCGCCGTTCCGAGCATCGGAGAATCGGAAGTTTTGACGCTCGCCGAAGCGGGGATCAGAATCGAAGGGCTCTATGGGGTTCCGCAGGATATCGAATGGGCGTTTGACAAGGACACATCCGAACTTTATATTCTGCAATCCCGGCCCGTAACGACGCTGAAAGGCAGTGAATCGACAGTGAAGACGCACGAAGAGGAAAAAACGAAAAAGGAACTTCGAATGCTCGTTCGCGGGCTTGCCGCCTCTCCGGGCATCGCCGCCGGCGCTGTGGTTCTCGTCAAGGATTTGAACGAAATCGGACGCATCAACGACGGCGATATCATGGTCACCGGCATGACGAACCCGGACATGGTGCCTGCCATGCGAAAAGCCGCCGCGGTCGTAACCGATGAGGGCGGACGCACCTGCCACGCGGCGATTGTGTCGCGGGAACTCGGCATCCCCTGCGTTGTGGGAGCCAAGACAGCGACAAGCGTGTTGAAGGACGGCATGGTCGTGACGGTTGACGCTACGCGGGGCGTCGTTTTCGAGGGCAACCTCATTGCCGACGAAAAGAAACCCGAAGAGAAGGTCGAGCCCGCCGCAGTATTGAACGAAAATCTCATTCACCAGCTCGCGCCGATCACCGGAACGAAGATCTACATGAATCTCGGAGAACCGTCTATTATCGGAAAATATCAGTCGCTCCCATTCGACGGAATCGGGCTCATGAGGACCGAATTCATATTCACGAATATGGTCGGCATCCACCCGATGTACCTCGTCAAGACCGGACAGGGCAAACTGCTGGTTGACAAGATGGCGGAGGGCATTACCGCCGTAGCGCAGGCGATTTATCCTCGTCCGATCGTTGTCCGTATGAGCGATTTCAGGACGAACGAATTCCGGGGGCTCAAAGGCGGCGAGGACGTCGAGCCCGAAGAGAACAATCCGATGATCGGCTGGCGCGGCGTATCACGTTACATCTCTCCGGAGTACGAAGCGGGCTTCCGGCTTGAGTGCCAAGCGATCCGAAAGGTCCGCGAGGAATATGGGCTCATCAACGTGTGGGTCATGCTTCCGTTCGTGCGGACCGTTTGGGAGCTTGAGCGGGTAAAGAGCATCCTCACGTCGGAAGGACTCGTACGAAGCGGCTCGTTCAAACTCTGGATCATGGCCGAAGTTCCTTCCGTCGTTTTCGCTGCGGATGAATTTGCGCAGATGGTGGACGGTTTCAGTATCGGAAGCAACGACCTGACGCAGCTTGTGCTCGGCGTCGACCGGGATTCGGGGCTCCTCAACAGCATGGGATATTTCGACGAACGGGATATCGCGGTCAAACGAGCGATTTCGACGCTCATTCATGCGGCCCACGCACATGGAATCACGTGCTCGATATGCGGCCAGGGGCCATCGTTGTATCCCGACTTCACCGAGTTTCTCGTGCGCGAAGGAATCGACAGCGTCAGCGTCAATCCCGACACTGTCGCCTACACGCGGCGACTTGTCGCGTCGATGGAGCAGAAGATCATTCTCGGGAAAATCAGGGGAGAGTAACCGCAGCCCTGACGGGTATTTTTCGGCGGTTTCGCAGAACGAACCGAACGATGCGGGGAAAGCAGCTTCGTGCTGCTTTCCCCGTTTTCGTTTCTTACATCGGAATCGTCAGTCGTTGATTCCGTATTGTTTGAGAAGTTTCTGGTATTTGTCCTCTATGGAGTGCGCGGGACTCGGGTCATTCTGATACGGTTTCGCCGCAGCATCAGGAACATCAATCGGTTTGTGCGACGACTGCTGCACATTGACGCGGGGCGCATCCGCAAGGCCGGCCGTTTGTTGCTGCCCGGACGTCGAGTATTGCGCAAGAAGCGCATCGTCCTGGGGGATCAGCAACAAACGCGGCGCTCTCGGATCGGTCGCGCTCGCCGCTATATCACCGCCCCCATGAAGAGGGCATACGCTCGTCGGTGCGGTATTCACAGGCATGAAGACTTTGACGGCCGGACATCCCGGACCCGCTCTGTAACCCGTAGTTCGACATATCGCCACTTCTTCGATGGAGGCGTTCTCCGGTATCTCGAACTTCGAAGGCAGCTTCAGGTTCTTCAATGCGCCGACGATAAACTGTTTCCAGACGGGCGCGCCGAGAACTCCGCCTGTGGCGTTTTTCGAACCGAGCGGTTTGTGATCGTCATTTCCGATATAAACGACGGCCACGAGTCCCGGAACTCCTCCAAGGAACCACGCGTCACTGAAATCGTTCGTCGTCCCCGTCTTGCCGAAGCTTTCGGTTTTCGGGATTTGCGCACGAGACCCGGTTCCCGCGCGGATGACGTCCATCATCATGGATCGAATGACCGTGGCTGTTCCGGGGGCGACGCTCTGGGTCGAAACGGGATTGCGTGTTTCGAGAATGTCTCCTTCTGCGGATCGGATCTCCCGGATAAAGAGCGGCGCGACAACCCTCCCGTTGTTTGCGATGCAGGAGAATGCAACGGCCATTTCAAGAGGCGTCACGCTTGCGCTCCCGAGCGCGATCGAAAGGTCGGAGGGGACATGCGGGCTCGTAATGCCGAGGCTTCGCGCCATCGCGACTATGGGTTGCACGCCGATATACTCTGCTGCCCGAACTGCAACCGTGTTGATGGAGTGAATGAGCGCCGTCTGAACCGTCACTTCACCGCGGTACTTTCCGTCGTAGTTTCCGGGAGACCAGACGGTCTGATTCGGCCCTTTCTTGTCGAACGAAAGGGGAGCGTCAAGGAAATGGTCAGTAGGAAGAACCCCCTGCTCGATCGCCGCAGCGTAAATAATCGGCTTAAAACCCGACCCGGGTTGTCGGAGGGCCTGCGTTGCACGGTTAAACTTGCTTTCCTTGAAATCCTTTCCTCCGGTTAGGGCAAGCACTTCTCCGGTCGCAGGATCCATAGCGACCAGAGCCCCCTGCGTCTTGAGCGTCTGAACGGCCTTATCGGATTCTTCCTGGAGTTTCAGGTCAAGCGTCGTATGGATTTCGAGGCCGCCGTTGTAGACCATCTCAGTTCCGTATTTCGGCAGAAGGTCATTGAAGAGGATGTGGGAGAGAAAGTAAGGGGCTCTGTTGTATTCGGCAACTTTGTTCGGAGTATGATTGAAAACAAGCTTCGTTCCCGATGCCGCTGCGCGTTCCTCCTCCGTGATCCAGCCGAGAGCGACAAAGCGATCGAGAACGTATTCCTGTCTTTGTTTCGCCGCTTTGAAGTGGAGCAGCGGACTGTATTTCCCGGGACCCGGCAAAATTCCGGCCAAAAGGGCCGATTCGGGTAGCGTCAGATCTTTCGCTTCCTTCCCGAAAAAGGTATGCGCGGCTGTATCGATGCCCCATGCCCCGTGACCGAAATATATGGTATTCAGATATTTTTGGAGAATGGCATCTTTCGAAAATATTTTTTCGAGGCGTATTGCCAACATAAGTTCTTTCACTTTTCTCTTGAAGGTGCGATCCTGCGTCAGGAAGAGATTGCGCGCGAGCTGTTGCGTAATTGTGCTTCCGCCCTGACGGACCTTCTGGTGCATGATATCAACCCAGAGCGCGCGAATTATCCCCGAAATTTTAATCCCGCTGTGTTGATAAAAAGAAGAGTCCTCAGCCGCCAATGTCGCCTTGATCATCCAGGGAGAAATATCGCGAAGCTCAAGCGGATTGCGGTTTTCCATGAACAGCTTGGCTATGACTTCCTTGTTTCTATCGTACACGACTGAAGCGATGCTGTTTTTATACGCGAGTATCGCTTCGGCGGTAGGAAGCTCAGAAGAAAGGTCGCGAAGGAACAACGTTCCGACGACGGTTGCGACAGCCGTAATAGAAAGCAGAAGAAGCAGTATGAAAGCGAGCAGCGTGCGAAGCACTCGATATGCTTTCCCATGCGTCTTCTTTCGGGGATCCGGTGCCGAGGTCGTTGCATCGCTTTGTTGTCTCGTCGCCATAACGGGTGCCTCCTTGAGGTGAGACGGCCGGAACGCAAAAAATGACTTTTATTATACCATCACATCCTGGAAGGGGTTTTTAGCAGAAATCCGTTTCCCCCACAATATGTTCTCATGCTTCTCCAGACCAAAGCGAAATTGACTATAATCCCGGCGGAATCAAGTGATTCTTGACTCCGGGACCACTTCACAGCGACATGCCGGCCTGAATCGTTTTTCTTCCTCGAAGAACTCTGTCAACCTTGACAGCCACAGCAAAGGCGTGTAATGTAACACAGTCGTCAAAACGCGCCTGTAGCTCAGCGGATAGAGTATTGGCCTCCGGAGCCAAGGGTCTGGAGTTCGAATCTCCACAGGCGCGCCAATTGTTTGTTTGAGGCCGAAGACGCGATGTCCGTGTGTCTTCGGCTTTTTTCTATGTGAAACGTGAAACGCATCGTGCGGTCACGTTACGTAATACCCTATACGTTCAATACTCCAAGCGAAAGGGATGGATCCGATATGGTCGTTAACGCGGAGTGCTTTGCGGAAGAAATCTCTCAGGACGGTTCAACCGTTCGTATCAGGGTGGAACCGTGTACGTTCCATCCTGCCGGGGGAGGACAACCCGGAGATACCGGAGCCCTTTTCCTCGATGATACGAAAATTCCGATATTGGACACCCTCAAGGATGAAAGAGGAACCTGGATTGTCGTTGCGAAGGAATGGAAGGGACGTTTTGTCGGCGCGCCCGTGAAGTACGAGATTGACGAAGCACGTCATACCATCCTTTCCCGCATGCACAGCGGAGAACATGTGCTCTCTCGCGTTCTCGAAAAGAAATATAAAGGACTGAAGATCTATAAAGTCAACGTAGGCGTCGAGGAAACATCGGTATACGTCCGATATGACGGAATGCTCGATTGGCCGATTCTCTTCGAAGCGGAGGAGGAAGGAAACGAGATTGTCCGAAGAAACCTGCCGGTTCGAATAGAACACCATTCAAAGGATACAGCAGAGAAAATCCCCGATCTCAAGATTAACTGGGGAAGAATAGGAAATCAGACGGTTCGTGTGGTGCGAATGGGCGAATTCGATACCATCGCCTGTTCGGGGAGCCATGTTTGTGAAACCGGGGAAATCGGAAAAATTTTCATAACGGGATACAACGGCAGTGCGCCGGATTGGGTCTTTCGGTTCACCGTCGAAGGGGAGGCGCTCGCGGATGAGTACCTTCGCCGCATGCGGTCGTTGTTGCGGGCCGTGGGGTGTTCCGCCGGAGAACTGGAAGGGGTTTTCTCCCGCGCGCAAGAGGAGAAAAAAGAACTTTCGAGAACGATTGAACGCATGATGCCTCTCGTTCAATTTCAATGGAGCGGGGCGAGCGACGGGGACGGTATTTTCCGATGGGCGGTGGCGCCCGGCATTTCGCGCGAAGTCGCTTCCCATGCCGTACACAGGATGATCCAGGCAGATCATGTCGCCGTTTTTCTCGTTCTTCTTCCGGAAGATGAAGGATCTCGGGGCGGTTTCCTGTTGGCGCGCGGAACCGGAGTCGATATAAATCTGGCGGATTTCGTGAGGAAAACGAAAATCCTTGACTCCCGCGGAGGAGGAAAACCGGATTGGGTCAATGGAATGACAACGGTCATGGATCCGAATATCTGGAGAAACGCATATCGGGAGTTCAAACGATAAGGGCGAAGAGCGGCAGGAAGCCGCTCTTCCCTCCTGTATTTGTATCGTTATTCCCGTGGAGTTGGAACAACAATGCCTGACTCGACATAGAATTTTACGGCGCCCGGGTGGACCTTTACGGAGATTCCGTCCAGAGCAGTTTCCAACGTGACGAGTTTCGCCTTTTCATGAACCTTTCGTATTTCTTCGATGTTTTCCCAGAAAGCCTTTGTGACCTTGTAAATAATACGGTCCGGCGTGGCGGCGTCGCAGACAAGCAACGCGCGCACCGCGGGTGTCCGGACATCCGTGTTTGTCCCCATATATGTTCCCGACGGGATGACGCTTTTTACGAAAAACGGGTATTTCGCAATCAGCGAATCCAAAAAAGCGTCTTGGAAAGAGACCAACTCGATATCTGCCGTAAGTGCAAGATCCGTAACGGAACGTGTCGGATATCCGGAGACCACGAAACCGATATCAATTTGTCCGTTCTTGAAACGTTGCGCCGTGCTGCTGAAATCCAGAAATTCCGTTTCCATATTGGAAAATTTCAATCCGGCGACGTCAAGCAGCGCTGCGACGTTACTCTGAATTCCAGAGGCGGGTGCGCCAACCGAAACACGTTTTCCTCTGAAGTCGCAGATTTCCCTGATGCCGCTCTTTTTCAAAGCGATGCAATGGAGGTTCTCCGGATAGAGAGAAGCGATAACCCGGATATTGTCGAACGCTTCCTTAAAAGGCTTTATTCCCTTTGTTCCCCAGTAAGCGATGTCGTTTTGTGCAAAGGCCAACTCAACCTGGTGGGTTCCTATGAGGTTGATGTTCGCGACGGAGGCGTCGCCAAGTTTGACTGAGACCTGAATGTCATCGAGATGCCGGTTCAATGTATCAGCTATTCCAACGCCGAGAGGGTAGTACGTTCCTCCCGTTCCTCCCGTAGCGATGGAAAGAAATGTCTTTGCTCCGGCAGCGCCCGCGATTGAAGTGACAATTAAAAACGTTGTGGTCAAAAAAACAACGATTCGTTTCACGAACACATCCTCCTCAGCCTCTCATGACCTATTTCGGGGGAAAAGTACACACCGGATGATGTCGAAAACCGACTTTTTTTCGTGAGGCTTCCGAACTTTGTGAAACACATGCGCAACTGGACATACGTTCGCATAAAGTAGTACCATAGACATCAATGTGAGGAGGCGAATGGTGGCTGGTGTTGCCCCCGGACTTCAAATCCGGTGGGGGGCGGTTCGTGCCGTCCTCGGTGGGTTCGATTCCCACACGCCTCCGCCAATATCGTAGCATATTTAGAAACACGCACAAAAGTTCCTGAGCCGATATCGTTGAATCGAAATCCAACGAGTATGTTTTACACAAGTTACTGTGTCAATAAGAACTTTCTTTGCCACAGATCCCCTGTTTGTTTCTGGAGGTTGTCCATTCCGAAAACGATTTCCCCGGGAATGGTTTTTGCGTAGTTCCTCTGTCGAAACGTATCTCCCCGAAGCGCGTTTTTTTGTCTCTCCGGAATATCCTTGAGAACCGAAAATTTACGTGATTCCGATCGCCCGTTGTGCTTTCCCCGTATTCCCCCCGACACGCCGCTAGCCTAAGTAATGATACAATATTTTTCCGAAGGTTCGAAGGGAGGCGTTGTCCTGTGCGTTTCGCCAGCAGAATTCTGGTTCTTGCAGCTTTATTCCTGGCGCTGTTACAAGGGGGCGTCCTCTCGATTCACGAAGGCCTTGGGCCCGGCGTTGAATCCATGATCGCCTTTCAGGAAACGAGAAATGCTGACGCTCTTACCATCGGCGCTTTTTTCGCCAGCGCTCTCGCCATATCCGGAACGCTTGGAATTTTGGTGTCTTTCCTTTCGCTTGCGTGGGCAGGGATTTTCTACGCGTGCGCTCTCGGCGTTGGCGTCTGGAGCGCATTCCGCGGATTGTATCCCGATGCCTGGATTATTGTCGGCTGTATCACCGCGGCTTTTTTCATAGAGATTGTGTCGGAGCTTCTCCGCAGGAGATTGTACTCCGGAGGGAAACACGTTGTTCGCAGTGCGACGGAAGAATGGCAAAAGCCAAATGCGCCGGCTGAAGGAGCAACGGAATCCCCGGAAGGTTTTTGTCCTCACTGCGGTTTCGGCATAAGAGGAGAATACGCTTTTTGTCCGCGATGCGGAAAAGGACTGCCCTCTCTTGCCAAAAGAGATAGCGCCCCTTCATTCTGGACGCCGCCTCGCGATACGTATGAACCGCATCGATCAGGCGCCGGCGACATTTTGGGATTTCTCACATTGCTTCTTGCCCTTGGGGGTGGATTTTGGTACTTCCGTGATGCGTATTTGTCACGCAATCCGAATATACCGGTCAAAACCGAAAGCGTGAAGCCAACGACTGCGATTTTAGCCGGAGGCGTGAAAAAAATAGCGACGACGGAGAGTCCGACGCCTCCCCCGAAGGGGCCTTCGCCTGAACCGACCGGGATCGTAAGCGTTCCCGGATTAGCCGTCGTTACGCCCCTCGCTATTCCTGAAAAAGTGAAAGAAACGCCTGTATCGCATGATGTTTATTCTTCCGGGCAAATTACCGGAACGAGCGTTAACGTACGCGAAGATCATTCGCTGCAGGCGAAAGTTCGCGCCCGAGTTTCGGTACGTGAGACGGTCGATATCCTTGAAGAATGGAGTGAACCCGGAACCGATTCGGCGGTTCTTGCGAAAGATGTCGAAATCGATATTCCCGGAACCGGTAAGAAGCTCCTTCGAAAAGGGACCGGGATTGCTGTCATATCGAGGAACGAGGCGAACCAGACAATCGATTTTACGATTCCTTCCGAGAATACTGCGAATGTTCTCCGCGTTCCCAAGAATACTGTTCTGGAAGCAATGCAGTGGCCGTGGTTTCGCATACGCAAGAAGAATGGACAAGAGGGCTGGATTTTCGGAAAGTATTTATCTCACGATGTGCTGCCCGTTTCTCCCGATAGAGAAGAAAAGCCTGAAGCGGCTGCTGTATCCGTGCGTGATTTTGTGCAGCCTGCCCGAACGGAGGCTTTGCCGTCGCAGGCAGTAGACTCCATTATTGGTACGTTCGGCACGATCCGGGAGCATGTGGAAAGAACGCTTGGGAAACCCCGGAGGCAAACGCAGCGGTCGATTATGAGAGATGGTGTTGCGACCGATTATTCTGATGCGCTTTACGACGGTCTGACCGTGTCCTATGTCGAAAACGCCGACGATCAGTCTCGCGTTGATTCCATCGTTTGCAGCGACAGTGGGTATGAACTTTCGGGAGGACTCGCTGTCGGAATGACGAAGGAAGATGTCCGGCATATTATGGGCGCACCTTCCCGATCGACTGCAGTTGAGGATGAATATGCGGGCGAAAAACGGAAGAGCGTAGTGTTCGTCTATGATAATAACAGGGTCATTCGGATCCGTGCAGGGTCTTTCGCGGAATAAGTACTGTGACTCTCTGGAGGAAAGAAATGCATGCCGTCGAATAAGGTTCTGTACCTGACGAAAGCCGGCGTTATCGCTGCGCTGTACGCCGTTGTGACGATCGCCTTCGCGCCGATGTCGTACGGCCCCGTACAGGTTCGCATTTCCGAAGCTCTCACTGTGCTCCCGTTTCTTTTCCCGGAGGCCGTGCCGGGACTTTTTCTCGGATGCGCCCTGGCGAATTTCTTTGGGGAATTCGGTCTCCTCGATGTTGTGCTTGGAAGTGCTTCGACGTTGTTTGCTGCGTTCCTGTCAAGCCGGATGAAAACGATAGTTCTTGCGAGCATCCCTCCCGTCGTCATCAATATGTTGGTCGTTGGCGGCTACCTGTCGGTCATCACAAAAATGCCGTTCCTGTACGCGGCGCTGTATATCGGCATCGGCCAAGCCGTTTCGTGTATGGCGCTCGGTATCCCGTTGACAATGTTGCTTTCAAAACACTTTCCCAAAGAGCAAAAAAGCAAGGCATAAATCTAAGGCAAGGATTTTAATGTTACATGTTTATAAGTACTTATAAAAACAAAAAAACAAGACCCCTGAGGATACTCCGAGGGGCCTTGCATTATTAGTATAATCGTCGTTTTTAGTCGTTCCTCAGAGCTGCCTTTTCCACTTCGTGCCTTCAGGAGAATCTTCGAGAATAATACCTTTCTCCAACAGAGATTTTCTGATGCTGTCTGATTTCGCATAGTCTTTGGCGGCGCGGGCTTCATTTCGCTGAAGAATCAACCGTTCTATCTCCTCGTTCGGCTGGGCGGCATCCCGGTCGCGAACGATTCCGAAGATATCCTCCGTCATATCGAAGAAATTCGTGATTGCAGATATGACACGTCGGTCGAGCGAGGCGGATTCCTTGAGATAGGTATTCGCAATACGGATCACTTCGAATACCGAGCCGAGCGCTCCAGCAGTGTTGAAATCGTCGTCGAGCTGTGCTTTGAACTCTGCATTCTTCTCTTCAAGAAGTTTCAGAGTCTCCGCCGAAGCGGCATTATCCGTATATTCGCGATGCGTCTGAGCGTACGTAAGGTCGGCAAGGCAATTTCGCAGTCGTTCGAGCGCGCTTACGGATTGCTGCAATCCCTCTTCGGAAAAATTGATCGGGGATCTGTAGTGCGCGCTCAGCATAAAAAGACGGATCGCAAGCGGATTGAATCGCTTTCGCGCTTCGCGAGCGGTGAGAAAATTCCCTAGAGATTTCGACATCTTCTCCTTGTCGATAAGAAGATAGCCGTTATGAAGCCAGTATCGGACGAACGGTCTCCCTGTAGCCGCTTCAGCCTGAGCCACTTCATTTTCGTGATGTGGGAACGTGAGGTCGCTGCCGCCCGTATGGATGTCAAACGTCTCTCCAAGATATTTCATGGACATTGCGCTGCACTCGATATGCCATCCCGGACGTCCCAATCCCCATGGACTCTCCCAGGCAGGTTCTCCCGGCTTTTGGGCCTTCCAGAGCGCGAAATCAAGCGGATTCCGCTTCCGTTCGTTGACATCTATGCGAGCGCCCGACTGCAATTCCTCGATGCCCTGTTTCGAGAGCTTCCCATATGACGGAAAACTCGCAACGTCGAAGAACACGTCTCCCTGTATTTCGTATGCGTGCTTTTTTTCTATGAGCGTCTTCACAAGTTCGATGATCTCCGGCATATGGTCCGTCGCCCTGGGATTGATGGTCGCGCGGCGGATGCCTAAAGCATCCGCGTCCTGGTAATACTCGGCGATGAAACGCTCGGCCAACTGCGCGACGGTTATTCCTTCGCGGTTTGCGCGGTCGATCATCTTATCGTCGATGTCCGTGAAGTTCTGAACGAACGTTACAGCATAGCCCGACCACTCCAAATACCTTCGAAGAACGTCGAATACGATGAAAGGTCGGGCGTTTCCGATATGGAAGAAATCATAGACTGTGGGGCCGCAGGCGTAGAATCCAACATGGCCCGGATTCAGGGGGACAAAAGGTTCTTTCTTGCGCGTCAAATCATTGAAGAGAACGAGTCCCAATCAGGACACCTCCTGTACGTGTTTCTGCTTCGACAACGAAGTCGTGTTTGCAAAAGTGCGAAAGACGAATTAAACTATAGAGATCATTTTATACAAGATCGAGGAACATATGTCAAAGGATACCGTTCTTGCCACAGTACGGGCGTTGCCGCTGAAGCCCGGCGTGTATTTGATGCGCGATGCGGGTGGGATTGTAATCTACGTCGGGAAGGCGAAATCCCTCAGAAAACGCGTATCGTCGTATTTTTACCATAAAAATTTCAATTCGCCGCGTCTGCAAAACCTCGTAGACAGTATAGACGATATTTCCGTCATACGCACCGAGACAGAGGCGGAGGCGCTTATTCTCGAAGCGAAGTTGATCCGGAAATACTCGCCGTTTTTCAATGTCGATCTGAAGAACAACGATCGGTATCCGTTTATCAAGATACCGCGGGAGCCGTTCCCAAGGCTGATCGTGACACGTAAAAAAGAAGACGACGACGCCGTCTATTTCGGTCCTTACGTCAGCACGCGCGAAATAAGGGACCTCCTGCGGCTTTCGGAAAGGTACTTTCCGCTCCGCACCTGTTCGGGCGAAATACGCCCCGACCCAAAACGGCGGCCGTGCATTCGTTACGAGCTTGGAAGCTGCCTGGCGCCGTGCGCATCCCTGTGCGACGCTTCCGATTACCAGACCCGCGTTGACGATCTTGTTTTGCTTCTCAGGGGAAAGTGCGTCGATCTCGTCGAAAGAATCCGGGTGCGGATGGATAGTGCGGCGACTCGCCTTCTGTTCGAGGAAGCCGCCAGACACCGCGATGCGATTCGCGCGATCTGGAAAGTATCGCGTCAGAGGATCTCCGCACCGCTGGAGCGCGAATTCGACAGCGAGACGTGGTCCACGCTCGTAGCGCTCCAGAAGGAGCTTCGGCTCAAAACGCTTCCGTGGAGGATCGACTGTTTCGATATCTCCCACTTTTCGGGGAAGGAGACCTACGGTGTCGTCGTGGTTTTCGAGCAGGGACACCCCAATCCGTCGCTCTTCCGGAAGTTCACGGTTCGTATGGTCGAGGGCATCGACGATTTTCGATCGATTGAAGAGGTCGTATTCCGAAGATACAGTCATGTGCAAAAAGGGGAAGAACCTCCGCCGCAGCTTGTAATTATCGACGGAGGAAAGCAGCAACTCGACTTCGCATTGAAGGCGTTGCAGAAGATCGGCATGACCGATCTTGCCGTCGTGGCGCTCGCAAAAAGAGAAGAGCACGTTTTTTATCCCGACAGTGAAGAGCCGATTGTCCTTTCTTTCGACAATCCGGCTTTGCGCCTGTTACAACGTATTCGAGACGAAGCGCACCGGTACGCCATCAGCACGCATCGGAACAAGCGAGACTCCCGGCTCAGACGTTCCGTTCTCGAGGAAATCCCCGGGATCGGTCGACACAGGGCCGCGCAGCTCATCTCCGAATTCGGAAGCGTTCAGAGAATCGCCCACCTCGATGCTGACGCGATCGTCGCGAAAATCCCCGGGATGGGGAAAAGGACCGCTGACCGGATACTTGGTTTCCTGAAGGAGAATGCCTATGGTGTCGAAAAGGACGCTTGACGAGTATTTCATGCGTCGGGCCTTGAGTCTGGCGCGGAGAGGACTTGGATTCGTTCGTCCGAATCCGATGGTCGGATGTGTGATTGTCCGTGACGAAACTATTATTTCAGAGGGATGGCATTCCCGGTATGGGCAGGCTCACGCAGAAGTTGCAGCGCTTGAGCCGTTGCGCCTCTCCGGAAACGATGCGATCGGCGCAACGGCGTATGTGACGCTCGAACCGTGTTGTCATTTCGGAAAAACGCCCCCCTGCGCGCCGCGCCTTGTGCAAGAGGGGATAGCCAGAGTCGTTGTCGGAATGACCGACCCGAATCCCCGGGTTGATAACGGGGGTATTCACATTCTGGAGAGCGCCGGCGTCAACGTTCAAGTCGGCATACTGGAAGACGAGTGCCGACGGCTGAACAGGGGATTTATATGGCGGCACATGCTCGGACGTCCGTGGGTGACGATAAAATCCGCAATGACGCTGGACGGCGACGTCGCCTGTCTTGACGGATCGAGCAAATGGATTACCGGGTACAGGGCGCGGAGGATGTCCCATCTCCTCAGGGCGGAACATGACGGCGTCCTTGTCGGAATAGGAACGATACGCCAGGATGATCCGTCGCTCAACGTCCGGGATACTGACGGCGTATCGCCTGTGAAGATCATCCTCGATTCGAATCTTTCGATTTCGGAGAACGCAAATGTCTTTCGGGGTGGGAACGTTATAATCGTGTGCAGCATCGCCGCTTCGGAAGAGAAAAAGAAGGAATTGCAGCGAAAAGGCTGCGATATTGTCACGGTTCCGAACGGACCCGACGGAAAGTTGGCCCTGAAAGAAATGCTTCGTGTTCTATCGGAAAAGGGCGTTTCGAGCGTTCTTGTCGAAGGCGGGCCGAATGTGACCGCTTCCTTTCTCGGCGCGGGGCTTGTCGATGGTTTTTCCTTGTTTGTTGCGCCAAAGATTCTCGGCGTCGGACGATGTTTCACAGGACCTCTTGCGATACACTGTCTCGACAAGGCTGTTTCCGTCGGTGAAATATCGTGCAGATCGGTTGGAGACGATTTATGGATCGAGGCGAGAGCTGTATGTTCACCGGACTTGTTGAAGCCATCGGCATCGTCAGGGGCATAAAGTGCTCCGGAGGCGCCCACACAATCCGTATCGAGGAAAAGACATTGTCTCCATACCTTCCGTTCGGCGCTTCCATTGCAGTTTCCGGAGCGTGCCTTACCGTGGTCGAATCCGACAGCGACACATTTTTGGCGGATATTATGAAGGAAACATGGGAACGAACGCGTTTCCCGAAAATGCGCGCGGGCGAGCGCGTGAACCTCGAGCGGCCGTTGCAGCCGGGATCGAGAATAGACGGACATTTCGTCCAGGGGCATGTTGACGGAGTCGGAAGCGTCCGGTCGCTCTCCCGGGAGAGTACGGCGACGAAAATTACGATCGTTGCGGATGAAAAGATCATGCGTTACGCCGTCGAAAAAGGATCCGTTTCTCTGGACGGTGTAAGTCTCACGATAGCGGAATGCGGTCAGGACTTTTTCTCGGTCGGGTTGATTCCCACAACCAGGAAGATGACGACTCTGGGAATGTTGGCGGAAGGGGATCCTGTGAATCTTGAGATGGATATTCTCGGAAAATACGTGTATCGTTTTCTCGAAAAAAAAGATGCGCCCTCGATCGAAACAGGGGGCGTCACTTGGGATCTCCTGAGGGATCTCGAATATTAGTTCACCCGAGGTTTTTCGTGTATGGAACCCGGGAGGGGGAAAACGTGAATGGATACATTAAACGATGCTTTCAGCACTATCGAAGAGGCTATCGACGACATCCGAAATGGGAAAATGATCATCGTCGTTGACGACAGAGAGCGCGAGAATGAAGGCGACATCGTCGTCGCCGCAGAGCGCGTAACGACCGATGACGTCAATTTTATGGTCCGCTTCGCCCGGGGGCTTGTGTGCGTCCCGATCTCGCCGGAACAGGCGGAAAGGCTCCGTCTCCAGCACATGGTTGCCGATAGCACGGAGCGACACGGGACTGCGTTCACTGTTTCTGTGGACGCTAAAGAAGGAACCACGACCGGGATCTCGGCGGAAGAACGCGCCCTTACGGCGCGACTCCTTGCGGATTCCAACGCAAAACCGGAAGATTTTCTCAGGCCGGGACACATATTCCCTCTTATAGGAAAGCGCGGAGGAGTTCTCAAACGCGCCGGACATACGGAAGCGGCAATCGATCTGGTTCGCTTGGCGGGATTGACTCCGGCCGGAGTGATCTGCGAAGTTATGAGTGACGACGGCAGTATGGCGAGGCTTCCCGAACTTATTCCGTTTGCCCGGAAGCACGGATTGCGGATTGTCTCAATCGAAGATCTTATTCGCTATCGCATTGTGCGGGAAAAACTCGTCGAACGTTTCGTCGAAGTCAAACTTCCTACGGCCTTCGGAGATTTTATGGCGTATGGGTACCGAAGCATTCTGGAAGAGGGAAAGGAAACGACGCACGTCGCTTTGGTCAAGGGAGAGATCAAAGGAAAAGAGAACGTGCTTGTGCGTGTCCACTCCGAATGTCTCACGGGGGATGTGTTCGGTTCCCTTCGTTGCGATTGCGGCCCTCAACTGCATCAGGCCATGAGCATGGTGAATGAGGAAGGGCAGGGCGTCGTCCTGTACATGAGACAGGAAGGAAGAGGAATCGGGCTTGCCGGAAAACTTCAGGCCTATCGTCTTCAGGATAACGGCTACGATACGGTTGAGGCGAATATTGCGCTCGGGTACCCGGCTGATCTCAGGGACTATGGAGTCGGAGCGCAGATTCTGCGCGACCTCGGGGTGGGAAAGATCCGGCTCATAACAAATAATCCGAGGAAGATTGTGGGGCTTGAAGGATACGGGTTGATTATCTCTGAACGGGTTCCGCTGATCATACAGGCGAATGATTTCAACAGACGGTATCTTGACACCAAAGAACAAAAAATGGGACATATGCTTCACGATTTAGCGAAAAAACTTTGATTACGGAGGCTGATCGGAAATGAGAACCTTCGAGGGAAAGCTTGTTGGACGGGGACTCCGTTTCTTTATCGTCGTCTCCCGGTTCAACGAACTGTTGTCTTCCCGTCTCCTGGAAGGCGCAAAGGATGTTTTGCTGCGGCACGAAGTGTCGCATACCGCTGTGGACATTGCCTGGGTGCCCGGAGCGTGGGAAATTCCGCTTGTCGTCAGGGAGGCTGCGCTGTCGGGAAAGTACGATGCCATTGTGGCGCTTGGCGCGGTTATCCGCGGCGATACGCCTCATTTTGACTATGTTGCGAATGAAGTATCGAAAGGAATTGCACACATAGGCCTCGAGCAGAGAATCCCCGTCGCTTTCGGTGTGCTGACTTGCGATACGCTGGAACAGGCGCTTCTCAGAGCCGGAAGCAAGGCGGGAAACAAAGGAGCCGAAGCGGCTTTGGCTGCCTTGGAAATGGCGAATCTTCTCAGGGAGTTCCGTGAAGGGAAGGAGAAAGATCATGCTTGACATCCGATGGATACGAAGCAATGTCGAAGAAACGAAGCGTTTCCTGGCGAACCGCAATAACGACATGAATATCGATGCGCTTCTGTCGCTTGATGCGGAGAAGCGATCGCTCCTCGTTGAATCCGAGGAGTTGAAGGCGAAGCGCAATGAGGGATCCAGGAAGGTCAGCCAGGCCAGAGCGGCCGGAGAAGATGCCGCGGGCCTCATGGAAGAGATGCGCCTCGTCGGTGAACGCGTCAAGACAATCGACGCCCGTATCACCGAAATTGACGCGTCGCTCGATGATTTGCTTCTGAGGGTTCCAAATCGTCCTCACGAAACGTGCCCCGTCGGCAAAGACGAAAACGACAACGTCGAAATCCGTAAATGGGGAGAGGTTCCGATGTTCCCGTTCGAACCGAAGCCGCACTGGGAAATCGGAGAAGCACTCGGAATCATGGATTTTGAGCGGGGCGCAGCTCTCGCGCAAAGTCGTTTTACGGTATTGAAGGGGTTGGGGGCGAAAGTCGAACGCGCCCTGTTGAATTTCATGCTGGATCTTCACACGGAAAAACACGGGTACAAGGAAATAGAACCGCCGTTCATGGTCAATAGCGCAACCATGCAAGGGACGGGGCAGCTCCCGAAGTTCGCCGAAGAATTATACAAGTGCGAAGGGGACGATCTGTGGCTTATTCCCACTGCCGAAGTGCCGCTGACGAACCTGCACGCCGGCGACATTTTGGAGGAAGACGCGCTTCCACTGTACTATACCGCATACACTCCCTGCTTTAGAAGAGAAGCGGGAAGCTACGGACGGGACATCCGCGGTTTTCTTCGTCAGCATCAGTTCGACAAAGTCGAAATGGTCAAATTATGCACCCCGGAAACGAGCTACGATGAATTGGAAAAGCTGACCGCCAATGCCGAAGAGGTCTTGCAGCTGTTGAAAATCCCGTACCGTGTCATTTGTCTCAGCACAGGCGATATGGGGTTCGGTTCGAGCAAGACATATGACATCGAAGTGTGGCTTCCGTCACAGAACAAGTATCGCGAAATCAGCTCGTGCAGCAACTGCGAGGATTTTCAGGCCAGAAGAATGAACACGCGCTATCGCCCGAAAGACGGCGGGAAACCGCGTTTCGTCCACACGTTGAACGGATCGGGGATAGCCATAGGACGGACGCTGATCGCGGTTATCGAGAATTATCAACAGGAGGACGGTTCGTTCCTCGTGCCGGATGTGTTGCGTCCGTACATGAACGGAGTGACCACCGTAAAGTAAGCATCCACGCATGCCGAAGAGAATCGTTTCTTCTGCGTGGGACAGCCCTTTCGTGCTACAATAAATAGGACTGTGCGGAAGGTGGGATTCCCAATAGCACTCGTTGGACCGTATGTGTACAACGTCATTTTCTTTTCCGGACTCACGATGGTCTGTTGCTTCCTGTTTCAACGGGTCTGCAGACGTTTTCTCGATACGTCCCGCTATAATTACATGCGAGATCTTTCGCTCATTGCTGCGTGGCTGGTCAATGCCATCTGGCTTGGTTCTTCTTCCACACGGTTCGTTGTGTTGATGGCTGTCATCGCGGCTGTTGCAGGAATGTGGCATCACATAGTACAGCGGAACACGCTGTACTATGTGTATGCATGCGTTGGCGTCGTCTTTGCTGTTTTCGGACCGCGCATCAGCTTCATCGGTCTTCCCGACGGACAGTACATTTATCTCTCGGACACGGCGTCAATCGTTCTTTCCGCCTTCTGGATCTTCGTATTTCCGGTCGTCTTTCAGCAGCTCGACAACATTCCCGGAATGACGGGGCACCTTCTTGCGATCAGCATGAGCCTTCTGCTCATTGTCACGGTTCTTTCCCCACAGAAAATGGACGACGCGTTTTTCATGTCCTGTACCGGACTTGCGCTTCTGGCGGTCTTCTGGAGCCGTCACGGGCACATGTACCGCCGTCTCGGAGAGGCGCTTTCCGCATTCTGGGGAGTACTCATCGCAGGAACGTCGTCCATCGGCGTCAGCAAAGGCATTACGTTCAGCGCCCTGCTTATTCTTCCGCTCGGTCTTTTTGCGATTCCGCTCATGGAGACATCGCTTCATTTCGCAAGTTTCGCTTTTCTTTCCCGGCCTCAAGGGGCTATGGTCTTCTATCGAAAGCTGATATCGAAGGGAATGGATCATCCCAGCGCCGTCCGTTGCATCACTGCGGTATGCGCCATCATAGGCGCCGTAATCGCATTGTTTCAGCTTGACGGCAGCAGGGGAACGGTACTTGTTCTCAGCGCGATCCTGTTCTTTTCGGGAGTAACGGCTATCCCGCTTTTCCGTCTGTACCGCAATCTCGATAAGAAATCGCAACAAAAGGGACTTTGGGGAATACACATCGACAACGTCTCCATGGATTACGCCGTCGCAAAGGTCCGAAGCCTTATCGATTCTGGGAGCAGGGCGAACCTCGTGGCTACCGTGAATGCCCTTGCTCTGATGCAGGCAAGAAGAGACATGCGTTATAAGAGCGTTCTGCAACGATCCGCAATGACCCTTGCAGATGGTTCCGGGCTTGTATGGGCGCTCCGTTTCTTGGGCGTAGCGGTTCAGGAGCGCGTGACCGGCATTGATTTCATGGCTCGCGTTACGCGTCTTGCGGCGGCTGAAGGCTGGCCCGTATATCTGCTCGGCGGGACCGACGACACTGTTCGAGGCGCATCCGAAAGACTCAGGGAAAAGTATCCGGATCTCGTCCTTGCCGGATGCCATAACGGGTTTTTCGATCCTTCGGAGAGTCCGTCTATCGCGCGGGGAATCCGGAATGCCGGAGCGAAGATCCTTTTCGTCGGAATGGGGCTCCCGCGGCAGGAGATCTGGATCGACGAGTTCTCGGAAGAGCTTGGACCGATCGTCGCCGTCGGAGTCGGCGGATCTTTCGATGTTGTCTCCGGGAATCTTTCCCGGGCTCCCGAATCATGGCAGCGGTTTGGAATGGAGTGGCTGTACCGTCTTTTGCAGGAGCCCTGGCGATGGAAAAGAGACATTGATTTATTCTTCTTTTGCCTGCATGTCGTTGTATCTCGCGTGAGACAGGAGCGTATCGGGGAGGATGAATAGCGATTGAGAACGACAGCCAGAGAAATCATGCAGCGTGACCTGACTTCGGTGCTTGAGGGCGACTGGGTCCAGGATACGGTTCACACGTTATACAGTCACAACGTATCCGGTCTCCCCGTAGTTGACGAGGAATGGTCGCTCATTGGGTATATTTCCGAATCCGACATCTTGAAAGCGGCCGTTCCGACGTACCTTGAAGTTCTTGCACAAAGCACATTTCTCGATGGCGATGATGAGTGCTATCTTGTCCGGAAATTCGCTGCGATCGGGAAATCTCCCGTAAAAGAGTTCATGAACAGGGAACCGGTTTTCGTTGGCCCCGACACAGGACTTATGACCGTCGCAGATATTATGCTGCGCAGAGGCATTAAGAGAATTCCGGTCGTGGATGAAGGGAGACTTATCGGAATCATCGACCGCGAGTCTTTTTGCGAGTACTTGATGGAGGATAACCTGCATCATGAATGCCGCTGTTAAGAAAAAGGACATCGCTTCCGGCGCTGAAGTGAATGCGATCGGAACGGAACTCGCTGATATACGCGACAAACTGGATCTCGAGTACAAACGTGCGCAAGCCCAGTCTCGTCAGGATGAGGCGGATGCCGTCGCGCAGATGGAGGCGATGGCCGAACGAACGTTACGTCTCGCCCGCGCCGAATGGTCGAAAAAAGAGAGCCGTATCGCTAAAGCCGTCATGGAAACTGAGGGTTCCCTTCGAAATACGCTGACGAAGTTTCGCTCGGATCTTGAGAGATGCAGCTTCGATGATATCGTGAACTCTTTTGTGGCGCGGGCGATCCGGTCGGATTCGCATCCGGAAGAAGGACATTCATGATTCGGAAAATGCTGCGGCTCGCCGTTTGGGGGACCGCATCACGAAAACGGGAGATCATCGAAACCCTTCATGATTTTGGGGTTCTTCATCTGGATCTCCAATCGACCGCTTCGCAACATTCAATAACAAAAACGGATTCGCTCAGGATGCTTCGCGGAAAACTCCTCGGAATGCTGGAAATTCTAAACTGGGATGATTGGAGTTCTCTTTCGGAAGAGAGCATCCGAAAGACGAAGGAGCGGTTGTCGTTACCTCTCGACCAACTGACTGAAGAAATCGACAAAAGCCTTGACGAGTTCCGCGAACGTCTCGCAGGGTACGCGAAAAGAAAGGAAACACTTCAGGACCTTTACGGAAGAATCAAGAACAGTCGTGAAATGCTCCGGTCTTTCCGCTCGTTTATTGAAGACGCCGCCCATGCGGACAGAAATATTTCCTTGTGGTGGATCGACAGGACGGAAGCGTCGAAGGTGATGACATTACTGGATGATTCATTGAAAAGCGAAAAGGGGGATGATGGTTGCGCTTTTTCGCACATAACGCACGCCTTCGGCGATAACCAGCTCCTTTTATGCGTATGCGTTCCGCATGCTCTTCGTCCTCTTGCAGAACGAGCGCTTCGGGGGAATGGCGGAATTCGTTGGCGCGCTCCCGTGGAATGCGACGAAAAAGAGACAGTCGATGTTCTCCATTGCATCGACGCGATGTTTCTAAGCACCCCGGGCGAAATCAAAAAAATTAACGAAGATCTTCACAGTACGGCTCTTGAATGGGGACCGAAACTTGCGTCGATGTTCATTCTTATCGATGAGGAACTTGAGGAAACCGTCGTGGCGCAACGATCGAATTCGGCTGAAGAATACTTTCTGCTCGAGGGCTGGATTCCAGCTGATGATTTCGCAGATGCGTCGGCGCTTCTGAAAGAGCGTTTCGGGGCTTCGATCTTTCTTCATTGGAGATATCCCACTTCGGATGAATGGCAGGACGTTCCGACCGCTCTTTCCAATTCATCGCATACCCGTCCGTATCAGCTTTTCATATCCCTTTTACGACCCCCCACCTACAACACGTTCGATCCGACTTCGTTCATCGCTCTTTTCTTTCCTTTTTTTGCAGGATGCATGGTTGGCGATATCGGATATGCGTTGCTGATTTTCGTCATTTCCGTGTTCTTGCGGTCGGAGGGATCGACTCCGGTCAAGAAAGATGTCGGGAAGATTCTTTTTGGCGTGGCGGCGTGGAGTCTTCTCTGGGGAATCGCCTACGGTGAGTTTTTTGGCGACATCGGACATAGACTCTTCCACATGGAACCTCTATGGGTCGAGCGCTCCCACGCGGTTCTTCCGGTCATGGCGTTTTCTGTTTCTCTTGGCGCCGCGCACGTTCTTATCGGGCTCCTCATTGGTTTCGTTCGGGGGCTTCGCGAAAAGAACACTCATTTGCGAAACGAGAAGGGCGGGAACATCCTCATTTTGCTTGCGATATTCGTCCTGCTTGCAGGACTGAAAACGCCTTTTCCAACCGTTTTCTTTCCTTCGGGGATCGTATTGCTTCTTCTCGGTCTCATATTTCTTGTCGCTGGAGGCGGGATCGGCGGCCTTATCGAGGGACTCGGGTCGATAGGAAACATCCTCAGTTATGTCAGGATAGCCGCAATAGGTCTTTCTTCGGCGATTCTTGCGATGGTGGCTTCAAAATTTGTCGATATCCTCGGAATTTCCGTTCTTGGAATTTTTATAGCATTTTTAATACACGTTTTGAATTTTATTCTTGCCATTGCCGGATCTGGGCTTCATTCGGCCAGATTGCATTATGTCGAGTTTATGGGGAAATTTTACGATGGAAACGGGAAGTATTATGCGCCATTCGCCAGGAGGAGGAATATCTTATGGAAAAAGCAATAATCGCCATCGCCGCGGCGCTCGCTGTCGGGTTACCCGCTCTCGCAACCGCATATGCGCAGGCAAAGATAGGGAGCGCCGGAGCGGGGACGGTTGCGGAAAAACCCGAAACAGCGGGGACTATGATTATTCTTGAGGCGATTCCTGAAACGATGGTAATCTTGGGCTTTGTTGTCGCCATAATGCTTATTCTCCAATTCGCCTGATGAATCATGGATCAAGAAGGAATTCCGGAACTTCATTCCTTTAAGGAGTCTCTCGTAAAAGAACACGAACAAAGAATCGAGACGCTCCGAAACGCGACAGGAAAGCGCGTCGCCGAGATGCTTTCCCTGAAACGCATTGAGGTAGAAAAGGAAATCGCGGCATTGAGCAGACAACATGAAGCGCGGTATGCTTCTCTTCTCTCGAGTTCTTTGTTGTGCGTCCGGAGTCGCTATCGAAGTGAGTTTCTAAAAGAAACAAATCGATTGTATTTTTCTGTTGAAAAAAGATTTTTTGAAAACATTCAAAATATTAAAATTGATAGAGAAAAATACTCGAATATCCTTTGTTCTCTTATAGATGAGGGTATCAAGACAATAGGTAATGACGCTATTGTCTATGTCGATTCAGGTGATTCCGTATATCTTGTCGATCGAAATGTGTCTCATGATGTTCGCGAAAAATGCCTTCCTCGATGGGGAGGATGCGTCATTGAATCTCCGGATGGCGCGCGTGTTTTCGACAATACGCTGAAAACCAGATGGGAACGAATGTACCCGGATGTCATAAAGGCTCTATCCCGGGAGGTCAGACGAATTGTCGCCGAATACCCAGAATTCGTTAGCGAATTACGATTATCTTAACGTACGAATCAGGTCGAAATCGTCGAGCCTCTTGAAACGCGGAGATTACGTTCAACTTGTAAACGGAACAATCCGAGATCTAGAAATATTCCTGCTGCAACACGGTTCCTTTTCCGGAGCGTTCCAGAAGAAGCTCGTTGTTTCCCAAGATTCGTCCTTGAAAAGAATAGAAGCTGTCATCGCGGAAACGGAAACAGAACGCTTGTCGCTTCTTCGATCGCTTGCAGAAGGAGAACCGGCGCGTTTGATTTCCGTTTATTTGTTGCGTGCGGATCTTCTGAACGGAAGACTGGTTCTCAGGTCAATCAATGCGGGTAAAAATGGAATACCTGAGCCGTATTGGCATGCGTATGGCGCTGTTTCGTCTTCCTTTTTTTCCAATTTATGGAAAACGTGTTCCGATATATCGGACTGCCTCGAATATTGCCGTTCAAACTCGTCGATGGTCAGCCCGATTCTTGTATCCGCTTTTTCTGAACTTGCACGGACGAATGATCTCATGCGCGCGGAGAGATTGTTTCTGCGCGGTTTAATCAATTTGGCGATGAATGAACTCAAAGGATCGAATACAGAGAACGCGCAACTCATCACAGAGTTATACGGACGATTGGTCGATGTTTGGAATATCGCCATATGGTTGCGCCGAAACGTATTGGGTACGCGTTTGACGACGCCGTATCTTGAGATGAGCGGAGCAAGCATCGATGCACATCGACTGAAAAAAGCCGTTTCGTTGCGCCGGCTTCTTTCCGGAACTCCCTGGCGGGCGTCAATAGCCGGCGCCGCAGCGTCGCCTGAGGTCGTTCAAAGAAGAATGAACACGTTGCTGCTTGAGTGGCAGATGTCTCTTTTCCGGTTTGATCTTTTGGGGATCCATGTCGCTCTTGGGTATGCGGCGCGTGTGTTCGTCGAATGGCAGAATTTGAACGTCATCGCGATAGGGGTCGGTTTCGGGATGAGGAGCGCCGAAATATACGAGCGGCTTATCATCGGCGATGACCGGGAAAAGACGGCGTAACCGATGGAAACGTTGAGACCGGTTGTGCTCGGACGGCAGTTGTTTGTTGACCTCTGGGCGATCGAAGGATTCGAGCCGATAGTATGCGAGTCCCCGTCAGACCTTGGCGGAATTCTGGAATCTATTGCCAAAAATGAGCGCGCTTTCGTAATCGTTGAGGATAGTTGGTTCAAGGAAATCCCGGGGACGTTGCGAAAACGCCTGATGATTTCGCAAAAGCCGGTATGGATTCCTTTCCCGGATCTTTTCGTGGAAACGTCTTGAGGTGACGCGTATGACAGAGGGTATCATTCTCGGAATCTCCGGTCCCGTAGTCACGGTTCGATCAAACGCCCCCGTCCGGATGTTCGAAATCGCGTATGTGGGCGACGCGCATCTTCTCGGAGAGGTTATCAGAATCCGGAGAGACCAGGTCGACATTCAGGTCTATGAAGATACGAACGGCGTCAGAAGCGGCGAAAAATGCGCTTTTTCCGGAGAGCTGCTTGCTGTCGACCTCGGTCCTGGGATACTCGGCAGCGTTCTTGACGGAATAGGACGTCCGCTGAAAAAGCTTGGCGAAGACGGCATTTTTATACGCCGTGGAATACATACCGGGATGTTGTCTCATGTATGGGAGATGCCTTTCGTTCCCTCGGTTCGAGTCGGAGATGCGTTGCATCCTGGTTCGTTCATAGGGTGCTCCAAAGAAGGGGCGCATGTCGAACATCGAATCATGGTTCCGCCTTTTTCGCGTGGAGGCATCGTCGAATTCATTGCGCCGGAAGGTCGTTACCCGCTTGACCGAACCATATGCCGCGTGTCGGGCGGCGAAGAGTACGCGCTCTCACAGAAATGGCGGGTCCGCGTCCCGAGACCCGTTCAGGAACGCCTGCCGCTCGACCGTCCGCTCATAACCGGCCAGAGGATTCTCGATACGCTCTTCCCGCTCGCGCTTGGCGGCGCCGCCGTTCTTCCCGGGGGATTCGGGACCGGCAAAACCGTGACGCAACAGTCTCTCGCGAAGTGGTGCAATGCAGACATAATCGTATATATCGGCTGCGGCGAACGAGGAAACGAAATGACTGAGGTTCTCGAAGAGTTTCCCGAACTCAGCGATCCCTGGCATGACGCGCCCCTTATGGAACGGCTCGTGTTGATCGCGAATACTTCGAACATGCCCGTCGCTGCGCGCGAAGCAAGCATATATCTCGGAATGACGATTGCAGAATATTATCGTGACATGGGATACAACGTTGCCATTATGGCCGACTCGACGTCACGCTGGGCCGAAGCACTCCGGGAAATCGGCGGAAGACTCGAGGAAATGCCCGGCGAAGAGGGGTATCCGGCGTATCTTGCGTCCCGGCTTGCGCAGTATTATGAACGCGCAGGACGAGTCCGGGCGCTCGGCGAACCGGATCGCGCAGGATCCGTAACGGTCATTAATGCAGTTTCTCCCGCCGGAGGGGACTTCTCGGAACCTGTTACTCAAGCCAGCCTTCGCCTCTCCGGCGCGTTCTGGGGTCTCGACAAGCGATTGGCGCAGCAGCGACATTTCCCGGCCATCAACTGGTCGCAGAGTTTTTCCTTGTATGAAGAGATTCTTGATCCCGTCTTCTCGAAAGAGATTGGGCCCAGAAGAGACGAATTGAAAAAATACCTTCGAGCGATGCTCGATAACGACAGAAGGCTTGTGGAACTTGTTCAGCTTGTCGGGCGAGACGGACTGTCCGAGGAAGATAAGTGGATTCTGCTTATGGCGGAACTGATTCGCATCGTCTACTTGCAGCAGAACGCGTTTTCCGATGCCGACGCGAGCTGTTCGACGCGAAAACAGTTCGAGATACTTGATGTTTTAAAGAGACTCGATGACGTCGTACGAAAACGAATCATCGACGGGGTCGTCTTCGAAGAAATCGCCGAAATATCTTTTCTCGGCGATCTTCTCCGGATCCGTGAATTTTCGGAAACCGATTTCGGAGCTGAAGCGTCACGGTGGTTGAATGATCAAATGAATCGCGTGTCTGGACTGGCGGTGCTGCCGAAATGACTCTCTCAAAAGAAGGATTCCGTTCCATTACCGGTATGACGGGCCCCTTGATGTTCGTTACCGGCATATCGGACGCCGGCTACGGAGAACTCGTGACTATTGAATCCCCCGAAGGATGCAGGTTGGGACAGGTTCTTCAGATCGACAAGGACATCTGCACCGTTCAGGTTTTTGACGGAACGATGGGGCTCGATACGGGAAACTCCACGGTGTGGCTCGAGCGGGATGTGGTGCGCATGCCTCTCGGCAACGGCCTAATCGGACGTGTCATGAACGGCAGGGGAGAGTCTCTTGACGGGGAGGCGCTTTCGTTTGTCGAGGACATCCTTCCGGTTACCGGCATGCCGATCAATCCCTACATGCGGGAGAGTCCGAATGCGTATATAGAAACGGGAATTTCCACCATCGACATGATGAATACGCTTGTTCGCGGACAAAAGCTCCCGGTCTTTTCGGGAGCAGGTCTACCGGCGAACCGTTTGGCGGCGCAGATTGTCCGGCAGGCTACCATTCCGGGCCGAGAGATGTCTTTTCTCGTTGTCTTCGCCGCTATGGGAATTACGAGACGCGAAGCGCAGTTCTTCATGGATATTTTTAACGAGACCGGAGCTATCAACAACGGCGTCTTTTTTGTAAACCTCGCCAGCGACTCTGCGGTCGAGAGACTGCTGACGCCCAGAATGGCGCTTACCGCTGCGGAATATTTCGCTTTTGTCAAAGGCTATGACGTGCTTGTAATTCTTACGGACATGTTGCATTACTGCGAGTCGCTCCGAGAAATCGGAGCCGCACGTGAAGAGGTGCCCGGCCGGCGGGGATATCCCGGGTACATGTACTCGGATCTTTCCGAAATTTACGAAAGAGCCGGCTGTGTTCGCGGAAGCGTCGGCAGCGTGACACAAATTCCGATCATCACGATGCCGGATGACGACATGACACACCCTGTTGTCGATTTGTCCGGGTACATCACAGAAGGACAGATAGTTCTTGACCGCGGCATTCACGACAGAGTCGGGTATCCGCCTGTCAATGTCCTTCCGAGTCTGAGCAGGCTCATGAACAAGGGCATTGGCCGGAAGCGGACTTTTGAAAGCCACAGAGCGTTGGCGGATCAGCTCTACGCGTCGTATGCAAAAGCAAAGGAACTCGAAAAACTGCGGCTTATTGTCGGGGACGACGGCCTGACCGATACGGAAAAAGACTATCTTCGTTTCGGAGACGCCTTTGAACGAAAGTTCGTCAACCAGGGCGATACGAGGAGATCCCTGGCGGAGTCGGAGCGCATTTCGTGGGAGTGCTTTCGGGAGTTGCCCCGAAAAGAACTCTATCGCCTGCCTGAGCACTATATTTCCAGATTCTGGAGGTCGGAAGGAACGCTTTCATGACTGATTCGGCGCAACGTCCACCAACCAGGGAACAGCTTCTCGATGTGAGAAAGCGCCGCGGAACGGTTCAGTACGGCAAACAACTTCTCGAGAAGAAAAGAGACGCGCTGCTTCGAACTATAGAGGAAGACAGGCGCATTTTCCGTGAAATCGCAAAGGAATTCGCCGAAAGGACGAAACGCCTTTCGGTTTTTTACGCGCTTGTCCGAATTTATGACGGGACTTCCATGATTCAGCTTCTTCGCGTGGATGCCCCCCGCCTTTCAGTCTCACCGGTCCGACACTCATTAATGGGGTGCAGGTATCTGCAGTTCATCCCACAGACGAACGCTCCCGCTCCGTCCGTACGATTCGCCTATGATCCTGCGTTGACGTCTCTATATGTCGACGATCTTAAAAATGAGCTGAAACAGGTTGACGAAATTATGTGGAAATTTGTGAATTTGAAGACAAAACTCACGTTTCTCGAAAAGGAGCTTCGAAAAACCCTTATGAAAATCAACACCTTACAGTACGTTCTTCTCCCGGAACTTGCGACCGACGAAACGCGCATACGGTCGATACTCTCGGAGCGGGAACGCCAGGAACGCTTTGCAATCAAAAGACTTGCCGCTAAAAAGAAAAGCCTCGTTCTATAATGAAGGTCACTGTTCTCTCGGTCGGAAAGATACGGGATCCATTTTTGGAACGGATGATCGCCGCATTTATGTCGCGAATGAGTCCGAACCATAAAGTCGCTTGGGAGAGCGTTCCCGAAGTGCGCGGCGAGACGCGGAAAGAGGTCGTTCTCGAAAAAGAAGGGCTGTTGCTTGAAAAATTCTTTCGCGAGCGCGACCGATGCGTTCTTTTGGACGAGAGCGGCGATCACTTCAAGAGCACCGAATTCGCACGCTGGATTCAGAATGAAACGACAACGTGTCCTGGACGCCTCATCTTCGTAATCGGAGGACCGTTCGGTGTTTCCGCCGACCTCCACGAAAGGGCTTCAAAAAAACTGGCGCTTTCCAGGATGACATTCCCGCACGACCTCTGTGTTTTGATTCTTATGGAACAGCTCTATCGCGCGTTTTCGATCCTTGCAGGAACAGCATATCATCACTAAATGAGTCGCTATTATTCGAGGGGGAAAATCCATGAAGCTCGATAAGATAATGAAACAGGCGCAGCAGATGCAATCCAAAATGGCGCAGATTCAGGAGGCGCTTGCCAAAGAAACCGTTACCGGGCAGGCCGGAGGCGGTATGGTCACTGTGACCGCCAACGGGCACGGTGATGTTGTGTCGATTTCGATAGAAAAGGAAGTTGTCGATCCCGCTGATGTCGAAATGCTTGAAGATCTTGTCCTCGCGGCAGTTACGGATGCCGTCCGCAAGAGCCGCGAACTGGCACAGGAACGCATGAATAGCGTAACCGGCGGACTCGCTTCCCTCGGAATGATGTAGAAGAGGCCGGGAGATAGATGACTCCGGGCGCATTCGATCGCCTTGTCGCTCTGCTGAAAAGGCTTCCGGGAATCGGCGAGAAAAGCGCCCGGAGAATGGCCTTTTTTTTCATACAACAACCGCAGGCCTTTGCTTCCGATTTTATCGAAGCGCTCAACGATGCAAAACGAAATATTCGCCAGTGTTCTCTCTGTGGTACCATAACCGATACGGATCCGTGTCCGATTTGTTCCGATCCGATGCGCGACCGGACCTCGGTTCTGGTTGTCGAGACGGTCGAAGACCTCGTAAACATTGAAGGCACAGGAGTCTTCGGCGGAGTGTATCATGTTCTCGGAGAACGTGTTTCCCCTTTGACGGGAGATGATCTTTCCGAAAAAGCGCTTTCTTTCCTGCAGAAACATCTGAGAGACCTGAACGTCAGGGAGGTGATTGTCGCTACGAATCCCCGCATTGAGGGAGAGTTGACCTATCACGCGATTATGGGGGCGCTCGATGGATTCGACGAAGTCCGCATTACAAAGCTGGCATGTGGGCTTCCGATCGGAGGAAGCATAGAATTCGCCGATCGCGTTACTCTTCATGCGGCTTTGGATGCACGAGTCGAAATACGGAGCGGAAGTACGAGCGAAAAGAGGTGAAATAATGTCGGAAGGTTTCGGACCTGTGATTCGCACTCTTTTCAGAGGTCTTCTCGTTCTGCTCGGAGGCATGGCGGGGTTCCAGAT
This sequence comes from uncultured Synergistaceae bacterium, assembly GCA_964451935.1. Classification (GTDB taxonomy): domain Bacteria; phylum Synergistota; class Synergistia; order Synergistales; family Aminobacteriaceae; genus CALFXN01. Next base: position 101,639 of record CAYVKE010000001.1, read on the forward strand.
CGCACAGATCGTGATACCGGAGATACCGGTTGAATGGGTTCTCTGGGCGAGAAACACGATCCCTTCATGGATTCCGAAGCAGGTCTTTTTTTCTTTATGTTGCATCGTCTTTTTTGGAGGAATCGGTTTTATTTTTGCCCCTCTTTTTACAAGATCTCTGGCAGCGCTCGGGGCTTTATTTGAAAACCACCTGAAGAATTTCAAATGGCAGGATATTACGTCCGCGACATTGGGAATGATCGTCGGACTGCTCATCGCGAACCTGTTGGCGTTGCCATTTTCCAATCTGCCGTTCGGCAGTTATATCGCGGTTTTTCTGAATGTAACGCTCGCGTATGTCGGCGCGCGAATCGTGCTAAAGCGACAAAATGACATAAAGGGCGTATTCGCGCCGATTATCGGACTAAAGGAAAAAGTTCTCCGCCGCAGCAGCGGACCGGCAAGCGACAATGAAGGCGTATCAGAGGAAGACGTTGCGGAGGACGAAGAACCGTCGCTGAATAGAAAATTGCTGGATACGAGCGTCATAATCGACGGGCGCATTCTCGATGTGGCAAAGACAGGCTTTCTTGAAGGAAGCCTCGTTTTGCCCCGTTTTGTTCTTCTGGAACTTCAGGCCGTCGCCGATTCCACGGATCCCGCCAGGAGGACCCGCGGAAGGCGCGGTCTCGATGTGGTCAACGAACTCCAGAAGATTCCCGGCATTCATGTCGAGATCGTCGAGTTCTCGCTGAAACATCTGCGCGTCGAGTCCGTTGACAGCGGACTTACCGCAATGGCGCAGAAGCTCAATGCGCAGATTCTGACCACGGATTACAATCTGAACAAGATCGCTCAGATACAAGGGATTCGTGTTCTCAACGTCAACGATCTTGCGAACGCGCTGAAACCGATGTTGCTCCCAGGCGAATCGATCGTGATCGACGTTATTCGTGAGGGAAAAGAGCCGCATCAGGGCGTCGGTTATCTTGACGACGGTACGATGCTCGTCATCGAGGATGGAGAGACGTACCTCGGGCGCCGCGTGGAAGTTGTCGTCACATCCATGCTTCAGACATCAGCCGGGAGAATGGTCTTCGGAAGAATACGACGGGAGATCCGTGCATGACCCTCTGTTCGCTTGTTATCGTGGCGGCGGGAAAAGGACAGCGCATGGGAGGGATTCCGAAGCAGCTCGAATTGATCGGGAACCGTCCCATGTGGCAGTGGAGCGTGCAGAAGGCGGAAGCGCTCCATGCGAAAGGGATTGTCGGAGAATGCATCATTGTCGTTTCTCCCGGTGAAGAGGAACACTTCTCGAAGAATATCCGGCCAATGCCCTTTCGGGTTGTACCGGGAGGGGAGAAACGGGCGCATTCGGTTTTGAACGGCGTCTCGGCCTGTACCTGCGACGTTGTGCTTGTACACGATGCGGCTCGTCCGTTCGCATCGGAGGATCTATTCGTCTCGGTGGCGGAAGCGACATCCGAAAAAAAAGGTGCAATACCTGTCTGCTCTGTTACCGATGCTCTCAAACGGAGAGACGAAAACTTCGTTCACTCCGTCGATCGGGATTCCCTCGTCGCGGCGCAGACCCCCCAAGGATTCGGACGCGCGCTGCTGGCGGAATCGCTCGAAGCGTATGGCCTACACGGGAAGGATGAAGCGGAAGCCTGGGTTGCTGGAGGTCATCCTCTTTCCCTCATTCCGGGAGAACGAAGCAACATAAAAATAACGTATCCGGAGGATCTCATTCTTGCCCGGAGGATAACAGACGTGACGGAATGCAGAACCGGAATAGGATTTGACGTACATCCGCTTCAGCCCGGAAGGAGACTGATCCTCGCAGGCGTTCACATTCCTTCGCCCCTTGGGCTTTCCGGTCATTCCGACGCGGATGTTGTGGCGCATGCGGTGTCCGACGCCATCCTCGGAGCGGCCGGAGAACCGGACATCGGCATTCTCTTCCCGGCATCCGATGCGTCGTACAAAGATGCGGACAGCATGAATCTGCTTCACTGCGTCGTTTCTCGCGTCCGCTCAAAGGGGTGGTCCATACGCTGGATCGATATCGTGCTTTCGGCGCAATATCCCCGCATTTGCCCGTATCTTGAGGAAATCCGGACAAATCTGGAGCGAAGCATTTCGCCGGAAGAACATGAAAAAACCGTCAATCTCAAGGTCAAGTCAGGTGAAGGAATCGGTCCGGTAGGCGCCGGACAGTGCATGGAGTGTTCCGCCGTGGCGACGATTGAAAGAATTTCGGAACGGAATGTGCCGCCTTTGGCCACTTGATGATGTTCCGAAAGTGGCGTAGACTTTCTCCACTCTTTTTTTACGTCTGTAGGTGTAAAGAATGGAGCGGCGAATTTTCTGGACTGATTTGATTGTGTCGTGAGCTGAATAACGCGAACTGGGAAGGAAGATGCATATGGGCGACAGATTCGTTTCATACGAGGGATTCACATTTGACGACGTCCTTCTGGAGCCGGCCTGCAGCGATGTCATTCCGGCCGAGGTGTCGATCGCCTCGAAGTTGACGCCTGACATATCCATGGCGGTTCCAATATGCAGCGCTGCTATGGATACTGTCACGGAGTCACGCCTTGCAATTGCAATTGCGAGAGAAGGCGGCATCGGAATAATACACAGGAATATGTCTATCGCAAAACAGGCCGGAGAAATCGACAAGGTCAAACGATCGGAATCCGGCGTTATCGTCGATCCCTTCTTCCTTCACGCTGAGGATCCGGTTCAGAGCGCGATCGACCTCATGTCGCACTACCACATCTCAGGCGTCCCCATTGTGGATGAAAGAAAAAAACTGGTCGGAATCATTACAAACCGAGATCTTCGCTTCGTCTCGGATTACAAACAGATGATTCAAGGCGTCATGACGTCCGAGAACCTCATTACGGCTTCCGAAGGGACGACGCTTGAGGACGCGAAAAAAATACTTATGCTCCACAAGGTCGAGAAACTTCCGATCGTCGACGCCGACGGCATTCTCAAGGGCCTTATCACCATCAAGGACATTCAGAAAGTCATGGAATTTCCCTTGGCGTCAAAGGACGCGCATGGCCGGCTTCGTGTCGGGGCGGCGATCGGGTCGGGCATGGACGCCCTCGAACGCGCTGCTGCGCTGGTAAAGGCCGGAGTCGACGTCATTATCGTCGATACGGCGCACGGGCATTCGTCTCGTGTCATAGAGACCGTACGCCGCGTTCGCGCCGAGTTTTCCGACATGAGGATCATCGCGGGAAACGTTGCAACCGCCGAGGCGACCGATGCGCTCATTACGGCTGGCGCGGACGGGATCAAGGTCGGCGTGGGCCCCGGATCCATCTGCACCACGCGGATCATTGCGGGAATAGGCGTGCCCCAACTTACTGCAGTCGTGAACGCGGCGCGCGTCGCGCATGAACGCGGGAAGACCGTCATCGCAGACGGAGGCATTCGCTATTCCGGCGATATCGTCAAGGCGATCGCCGCGGGGGCCGACTGCGTCATGATCGGATCCCTGTTCGCAGGAACGGAGGAAAGCCCCGGCGAGGTGGTCATTTATCGTGGACGTTCCTACAAGAGTTACAGGGGAATGGGGTCGCTTGGAGCCATGAAGGAAGGTTGCAGCAAAGACCGCTACTTCCAGGAGGGATCCTCCTCCGAGAAGCTCGTCCCGGAAGGCATTGAGGGGCTGGCGGCGTACAAGGGACCGCTGGGCGGCGTCATGTATCAGTTGACCGGAGGCTTGCGCGCCGGGATGGGGTATGTCGGCGCAGCGACGGTCGAAGAACTTCAGACAAAAGCCAGGTTCGTTCGAATTTCTTCCGCGTCGGTCAAGGAGAGTCATCCCCACGACGTCGTCGTTACGAAGGAAGCTCCGAACTATTGGGTCGAATAAACTCGATGCGCGCGGGGGAGTGAGAGCCCTTGGAAGCGAGAGTTTTCTCTTCGAACAAGATGGACTGTGTTTTCTACTGGAACGGAGTGCTCGATCTCCCGGTTCTCGAGGAAGAGGCCTTTTCCGATTTGCTCGTTCTGTCGCCCGATATTTGGGATTTTGAAACGTCTCTGGATGACTGGTGGAGTGAGTTTATATCGGACACGGCATTCTAGTTGCGTTGGAAAGCTGCGTGTGATAGACTATTTATTGTGATTTGGAGCGGACCTTTGCCGAAGAGTGGGGCTTTCCCACTCTTCGTTTTTTATGGGAAGAACGAGAGAGAGGCGAAGATCGTTGCCTTTGGCGAAATACGATGCGCTGGCCGTTGTCCGGGAGACGGTTGAAAACTTGGGATACGAATGCGTTTTGACCCGGTTCGTTACGGAACAGCACGATTCCACGCTACAGATATTTATCGACAGCATCGGCGGCATCCTGGTCAAGGATTGCGAAATCGTATCCAGGACTGTCGTCAAAAAGATCGACGAAATGGATCCGGCTTTTCTCGAGAAATTTTCGATCGAGGTCAGTTCTCCCGGAATTGAACGTCCTCTTTTTACTATTGATGATTACATTCGCTTTCAGGGGAAAACTGTGCGAGTACGTCTCCGCGAACCTGTCGAGGGGAGACGACAAGTCACCGGCGCCATAACGGCCGTAAGCGACGAAATTATTCGTATAGAGGAAATAGATACACGTGACGTGCTCCTTGTTCCTTTTAGCATTATTACAAACGCACATATAGTTTATAAAGAGCCGTAATAAAATTCTGGCCGTTTTTGAGGAGGAGAGAGATATATGCAGCTCGGACGCGATTTCGTGCGTGCCTTGAAGCAGATAACGACGGAAAGAGGCCTCTCGCCTGAGATCGTCGCATCGAGTCTGGAGGCAGCGCTCGTTTCCGCATACAGAAAGTACCAGGACGGCAATCAGGATGTCGAAGTTCATATTGACCTCGAAAGTGGAAGCGTGTCGCTTTGCGAGATCAAGCAAATCGTAGACATCGTGGATACTCCGGATACGCAGATTTCCCTTTCCGACGCCAGGAAGCTCGGCTTTCTCGATGTCGACACGGGCGATATCATCCGAATTGAAGAGAACCCGGAGAACTTCGGGCGCATCGCTGCGCAGACTGCGCGACAAGTCATCATCCAACGTCTGAAAGATGCAGAGCGTCAGAATATTTTCGAGGAATTCGCTGACCGGGTCGGAGATCTGGTGACCGGACTTGTATTCAAGTCCGAACACGATCAGGTTCTCATACGACTGAACGAACGAACAGAGGCGATACTGCCCCGCGAAGAGAGAATCGTTGGCGAATCATACACTCCTGGAGAGCGTATGAAATTTTACCTTCTTGATGTGCGACAGACGACCCGCGGACCGCGAATCGTGGTTTCCCGAACGCATCCCGGTTTGCTGCGCAAGCTTCTCGAACTTGAAGTGCCTGAGATCACGGATGGAATTATCGAACTCAAGGGGATCGTTCGTGAAGCAGGAGCGCGTGCGAAAGTCGCGGTCTTTTCTCTTGATTCGAACGTCGATTCCGTGGGCGCGTGCGTAGGAAACAGCGGGGCCCGGATCAAATCCATCAGCAAGGAGCTGTGTGGAGAGAAGATCGACATCATAATCTGGAACAACGATCCGCTTCAATTTATACGAAACGCGCTTTCTCCCGCAAAGATTGTCAAGATTGAACCGAATCTCGATCTTGAGAGAGCCGTATCGGTCTATGCACGGCCTGATCAATTGTCGCTCGCGATCGGCAAAGCCGGACAGAATGTCCGTCTCGCAGCTCGTCTGACCGGTTGGAAAATTGACATCAACGCTCTGGAGGCGGAAAAAATGCCGACACTGCACGATCTTTTCCAGGATATTCTTTGATCCGAACCTTTTGAGGGCATTTATGGAAGCTCCGAAAAGGAAACGCCCGAGAATGTGTGTCGGATGCAGGGAGGAAAAGACAAAACGGGAACTGCTTCGTATTGTCCGGAATGCTTCCGGTGAAGATGTACAAATCGATTTATCGGGAAAAGCTCCCGGGCGTGGCGCTTATATATGCCTGAACAAGGCGTGCATCATGGAAGCCAAGAAGACGAACGCGCTTTCCAGGGCTCTCCGCGTACGTGTCCCTGATGCGCTTTATGCGGAGTTGTTTTTGCTTCTGGAGGAGAAAAAAGCATGAACGGATCATTGTTGTCCCTTTTGGGACTCGCTCGGAAGGCGCAGGTGCTAATCATCGGGAAAGATGGTGTAAAATCATATCTGCTTTCAGGAAAACGGGCTCTTGTCCTGTTTCCAGAAGACTGTGCGGGGGAAGCCGGCGCCCTGGTCTCTGATTCCTGTGAACGCAGGGGCAGTGTGTTCCGAGTGCTGCATGGAATTGACCGCTTCACTCTGTCAACGTCAATCGGAACTCGGAACACGCACGTGGTTGCTGTTCCTATGCACGGAGGATTCGCACAACGCATGATGCGTCTCCTGCCGGAGGGGGGAATTGAGTTTGAGCAAGATACGAGTCTATGAACTGGCCAAAATATTGGGAAAAACGAACAAAGAACTGATGACATTATTGGTGGATCTGGGAGTAGATGTAAAAACGCATATGAGTTCCATCGACACCGACGTAGCGCAAATCATCGAAGAATCCCTCGGTACACGTATTCCTTCCCCCTTGTTGAACAGCGCTCAGAGCGCCGGCGATGAAAGACCTGTTTTGAGGCTTTCCAAAGGCGCGACTCTGAGAGATCTGTGTGTCCTTCTCGGGATGACGCCGGAAGAAGGCGTTAAGATCCTTCTTGATTCCGGCGTTGTCGTGTCCGCAGACGCTGAACTGGAGAAACCGATCATCGATGTATTCCGTAAGGTTCATGACGTCGATGTCGTCATTTCAGAAGATACCGACGAGACTGCCGAGGGTGAAAAGCTTGTCTGTGTTCCCGTGAAAAGAACCGTTTTCCGTGGCGATCATCTCGTTCCGAGGCCGCCGATCGTTACGGTGATGGGGCATGTAGACCACGGAAAGACAACACTTCTGGACTGCATCAGGAATACGAACATAACGTCGCAGGAAGCGGGCGGAATCACGCAGCACATCGGCGCCTCCACCATCGTTCACGAAGGGCGCGAGATCGTTTTTCTCGATACGCCGGGGCACGAGGCGTTCACGGCGATGCGCGCGCGCGGGGCTCAGGCGACGGACATCGCGATTCTCGTTGTCGCCGCCGACGATGGCGTTATGCCGCAGACGAGAGAGGCCATCAACCATGCGAAAGCCGCCGGAGTTCCCATCATCGTCGCTGTGAATAAAATAGATAAACCGGACGCGAAGCCTGATCGCGTCAAACAGCAACTTTCGGATATGGGCCTTATGCCTGAGGAATGGGGCGGCTCGACCGTTACAGTCGAAGTATCGGCAAAATCCGGACAGGGCGTTCCACACCTTCTCGAAATGGTATTGCTCGTCGCGGAAATGGAAGAGTTGAAGGCGGATCCGTCCGTAACAGCGGAAGGCGTCGTGATCGAAGCCGAACTCGACAAAGGCAAGGGACCGGTCGCCACAGTAATAGTCCAACAGGGCACACTCTGCCGAGGCGATGTCGTTATCTTCGATACCTGCTGGGGGAAAATCCGCGCCATGATCGACTCGAAAGGGAAACCCCTGTGCGATGCCGGACCGAGCATGCCTGTTAAGCTTCTCGGTCTGAACGGCGTTCCGCAGCCTGGAGAGATCTTTCATCAGGTCGAGTCGGAGCGTGAGGCGCGCGATCTTCTTTCCGAAAAGGACCAGGTTCGCAGAGACGGGGTCGTCTTTTCGCCGAGAAAGATAACTCTCGAGGAGCTGTACTCGCAACTCGCCGGTGACGACAAACCGCATCTGAATCTTCTTGTGAAATGCGATGTTCAGGGATCCGCTGAAGCTCTCTGCGACGCGCTTGAGAAGATCGGCAACGACGAGGTCGGGATAACGATTTTGCATAAAGGCGTCGGAAGAATAGCCGAATCCGATGTCATGCTTGCATCCGCTTCGAAAGCGATAATCATCGGGTTCAATGTCCGCCCCGATGCGAACGCGAAAAAGATCGCCGATGAAGCGGGAGTCCAGATACGGCTATACGACATCATCTACGACGTAATAGATGACGTCAAGGCGGCGCTTGAAGGACTTCTGACGCCCATCAAGCGCGAACATATCCTCGGTCAGGCGGAAATACGGGAAATCTTTAAGGTTCCGAAGGCGGGAAAGATCGCTGGATGTTATGTTCTTGAAGGGCTTGTTCGAAGGAATTCTCCCGCCCGGTTGATTCGCGGCGGCGTCGTTATCTGGACCGGCGTTCTCTCGAACCTCAGACGGTTCAAGGATGAGGCGCGTGAAGTCGCTGCCGGATACGAATGCGGGATCAATCTGGGTGCTTTCCAGGACATTCAGGAGAAAGATATCATTGAAGTGTTCGAGGTCGTTGAAGAGAAGCGGCACCTTGAGCGCTGACAGATCCTGATGGACGTTTTTTTTCCGACTCTTTTCGTTGCAGTTCTTCTTGTTTCCGTCGAAATCCAGGGAAGCAGAAGCATGAAAGATCGGCGAAGCGTGGTGAAGTCCCTGATTGAACGCGCGCGTTCACGATGGGATGTTTCTGCGATGGATCTTGGGCCTGACGGGGTATGGAATCGTGCCTTTCTCGGGTTCTCTGCGATCGCTCCGACAAATCAGATGGCGGTCGACCGTCTCGATATCGTTCGTAAATTCATCGAGTCGATGCAGGACGCTGAAGGGTTCGATATCCTGGAATACACTCAAGAGGTGGAGCGATATGACCACTTTTCGCATACAAAGAATCAATAAACAAATACAGCGGGACCTCTCTATATTTCTCGAAACAAAGGTTCGGAATGATCTGGCCAAACAGGCGATAATTACAGGCGTCAATTGTTCCAGAGATCTTCGATATGCCAAGGTTTATTTCACATCACTGGATCCCGAGTCGCGAGAGAGTGTTCACAAGGCTTTGCAGGAGATCGCCGGTCTTCTGCGAAGCCTTCTTGCTCAGAGCCTCCCGCTGCGATTGATTCCCGAACTTTCATTCTTTCTCGATGCATCGGAGGAATATGGGCGGCGTATCGACAGCCTCCTCAGAACCGTCGTCCCCGACAGCATACTTGGCGAAGATTCCGAAGAAGATGAGATAGCTGACGACGAAGATGACGATAGCGATGGAGAATAACATCGATTTCTGGTCCGTCATTGAGAATGCGAAACGCTTGATTCTTCTTTCCCACGTCAAACCGGACGGGGATACTCTCGGTTCCGCCGACGCGTTTTTCAGTATAGGAACGGAAATGGGGAAGCCCTGCGTCTGGGGAGGGCGCGACCCGTTTCCTGAAATGTATGCTTTTTTGCCCCACTCGAAGCAATACCAACAGATCGAATCGCTTCGCCAATTTGCTCCGACTTCGGGCGATGTCGTTATCGCTCTTGATACCAGCACCCGCGACAGAAGTGTTCCGGATCTGGATCTCTCGCCGGTGTTATTGAACATTGATCACCATCATGACAATTCGCGCTACGGTGATATCATCCGGGTCGACGCGGAAGCATCGTCAACTGCGGAAGTGCTCTGGGACCTCTTTTCTTCCGCGAACACTTCCCGAGTCTCGTACGAAGCCGCTTTTTCGCTCTATGTCGGCATCGTAACGGATTCGGGGTCGTTTTCGTTTTCCTGTACGACCCCTCGGACGCATAGGGCTGTGGCCGATATGCTTGAAAAGGGCGTCCGCCCTTCTGAAGTCTATCGGCTTCTCAATTTCAACCGATCGTTTGCAAAAACACGTCTTTGGGGGCTTGCGCTTTCGAGAATCGCAGTCAAAGGCGCTATCGCCATGACGTGGCTTGTCGATGCGGATTTCAAGAATTTCGGGGCTGATCCTTCCGAAACGGAAAACCTCGTCAATCAGTTATTGTTGATACGTGGCGTCGATATCGCCCTGCTCCTGATCGACAATAGAGACGGGATCCGCGCAAGCATCCGTTCCGAAGGCGCCGTATCCGCCGCAACGGTCGCTCACCGTTTCGGCGGGGGGGGACATCCGCAGGCTGCCGGCTGCACCCTGCCCGGGACGTTATCCTCAGCGACGGAACGCCTCTTTTCCGCCATCCATGAGTGCATTGGCGACGATGAACGGCTTTCTGCTCCTCGATAAGGCTCGCGATGTCCGCAGCACATTCTGCGTGCAGCACATCAGTCGTCTCCTCGGAAAAGAGACTAGAGTCGGACATGCCGGAACGCTGGATTCGTCCGCAGATGGACTTCTCGTTCTTCTGATAGGAAAGGCGACCCGCTGGGCGGATATGGTCATGAATCTGCCGAAAGAGTACTTTGCTACCGCTGCGTTTGGCAGGACCACGGATACCGACGACGCATCAGGAGAAATTACGTCCGAAAACGATATTTCCCATCTCGACGAACGCAAGATAGATTGTGCATGCGCGTCCTTTCTCGGGTGGAGGGCGCAGATGCCCCCCCGAATTTCCGCCGTGAAAATCAAAGGCGTCGCGGCGCATGCCGTGACCCGGTCCGGAGGCATCCCGGACACGAAGCCCCGCCCCGTATTCATTCGCAGTGTGATGAGACGCACGCCTCTACAGAAAGACGGCCTGGCAGGTTTTTCCGTTTGCTGCGGACGCGGAACGTATGTCCGCAGCATTATACGTGACATGGGAAATATTCTTGAATGTGGAGCACATGTGCTTCGTCTGAGAAGAGCGTCTATCGGTTCGCTTCATGTCGACACGGCCGTAAGTCAAGAGAATTTCGCACATCTTTCCGCCGCGGATGTATCAAACATTCTTGTGCCTGTCGAAACCGCACTTGATGCATATACATGGTACGGCATAACGTCAGCCCAATCGGAGACGCTGCTCCAGGGGAAAAGTGTGCCGATTGACTGCGTGCGCGTCTTACGCTACGGCAGAATTCCCTCTGAACGGGGCATTATGCTCGCAACACACAACCATGTCGCTTTTTGCAGGACGTCCATGTCTGGAAAAACGCTTCTTGCCGTTCCCGAAAGAAACATGACATCCGTCGGAGAAAGAGACGCATGATTCTTGCGCTTGGCGCATTCGACGGGTTCCATAAAGGGCATCAAAGCCTGTTTGAAAGCGCATCCGCAGTGGCTTGCGAACGGAATGAAGAGTGGGGCGTGTGCACCTTTTCTCCCCATCCGGGACTTGTCTTGTTTCCTGCCGCGTGCAGACTCTTGTTCGATGAAAACGAAAAGCTCGTTCTTTTTCGACATCTTCGAATCCCGAACGTCGTGCGGATATCCTTCGATCTTGCTTTGGCGGCTCTTGATCCGCAGAGTTTTTTGAGACACCTTTTTTCCTTAGGCCGAATTTCGGGACTTGTGGTTGGAGAAAATTTTCATTTCGGCGCAGGAAAAACCGGAGATTCGAAACTCCTGCAGGAATTATGCGAAAGACAGGGTGTTCTCTTTCGCGTTCTTCCAAGAATATGTATCAACGATCGCGCCGTGAGCAGCTCAGCGATCCGGAGGCTCGTTCACGGCGGCAAACTCGACGAAGCGCGTGAATGGCTCGGATACCCGTATTTTCTCCTTGGCGCGGTTGTCCGCGGCAACGGGCGAGGGCGGACCTTGGGGTATCCGACTGCGAATATCTCTCTGCCGCACTGGAAAATCCTTCCCCCTGAGGGCGTTTATGCAGCGTATGCGTTGATACGAGGAACACCGGATGTTCACCTTTGTGCATTAAGCATAGGCGTCAATCCGACGTTCGACGATGTCGGCGAGCGACGCATAGAAGCGCATATCCTCGAATGCGACGAAAATTTCTACGGAAAAGAAATTCTCGTGACGCCTTTCAAACATCTTCGCGGCTCCGTTCGTTTTTCCGGTCCCGACGACTTGAAAATACAAATCGGAAGCGACATAGAAAATATTTCGCAATTCAGTGCGACGAAACATGACGACAATCCGTACCTCGCGTTCGTCGCGAATCTTGCGGAACCGTTCGAAATGGGTGCGCAAAATTCTCCGCTAGGAGAATCGCTTGTCTACGACGCCATTTCCGATTTTTTCGTCCAATGGAACCCGAAATAACAGCAAACAGCGTTTCGTGTTTGAAAATGTGGGAGAGATACGGTCTGTACACATTGGGCGATTTGTCATGAGTGACGGCCTTGGTCAGATTTTTGATCAAAAGATGCGTTTTAAGCAACTGCGCC
>CAYVKE010000002.1:0-40253 GCA_964451935.1 uncultured Synergistaceae bacterium
CCGGGTCGCCGGGCTGGTCGTGGACAAGGTCGACAGGATCATGCACGGGATGGAGATGGGAACCGCCGGGATGCAGAACCAGGTCGCCCAGTGGGCGGGGCAGCCGTATTTCGGCGATCTTCTCGATGTGCTTCTGGATCGCGGCTTCACGGTCTTTCTGACGTCGGATCACGGAAACATCGAAGCCTCCGGGTGCGGCCGGCCGGATGAGGGCGTCGTCGCCGACCTTCGCGGCGAACGCGTCCGCGTCTATCCGGACGCGAACCTTCGCAAAGCGGCGAAGCTCCGCTTCCCCGATGCGATCGAATGGCCCTGCGTCGGGCTTCCGGAGGACTATGCCGTTCTTCTGGCGCCTTCCCGGAAGGCCTTTATTCCGGAATCGCAGCGTACGGTTTCCCATGGCGGGATTTCCATCGAAGAGATTATCGTTCCGTTTGTCCGGATAGAGAGGAAGCGTGCATGAAGAGAAACAGGATGACGCAGATCGGTTTGGATCGTCTCCTTCGCCTTCAATGGCTGGAGAAGGTTCACTTGCTTGCGAGCGCCGGCAACGACGCGAATAATATCAAGACCGTTCTGCAGCAGGATTTGAGCGGAGAATTCCGGTCCGAACGGACCGATGTCCGCGGGTCACTGGACAAGATCATCACTGTCCTGAGGAACGTGTGGCTGACGGTTCCGCCGGAAATAGAGGAATTCCGGCGTGACGGCGTCACACTGCTTCAATCCGCCTCACAACAAAGCCGCGTCGCCGTTCACTGGGGGATGGTCATGGCGGCGTATCCCTTCTGGGCTGCGGTCGCCGCCCAGGCCGGTCGTCTCCTGAGGCTTCAGGGGACTGTTCCGGCGACGCAGGTTCAGCGCCGGATCATGGAGCAGTACGGCGAACGGGAGACCGTGTCCCGACGGGCGCGGTATGTTCTTCGGTCGTTTCTGGACTGGGGGGTGCTTCGGGAAAGCGGGACGAAGGGGATCTATTCTCAGGGGGACGTGGTCGTCGTCGACGACGACCGGCTGACCGCCTGGCTGGCCGAGGCTGCCCTGTATGTTCGTCCCGGCGGCTCCGGGCCGCTGAAAGAGCTGATGGCGAGCCCGTCCTTCTTCCCGTTCCGGTTCGCGCGGGTCCGTGCGGACTCTATCTCGGACGCGTCGTCGAGGCTCGACGTTTTCCGTCTCGGGATGGACGATGACCTTCTCGTGCTGCGGAAGACAAACCGGAACGAATAAATGACGCGCGGCGTTTTCGGAAACTGCGGGTTGCCCTGCGTTCTCCGGTAGCACTGCGCCGCGTTTCCGCATTTTTAGGCCGGGGTTACTCGTTCCCTTCGCGCTTGTGGCTGTCCCTGATCAGAACGTAGTTTGACTTGCGGTCCACGTCGAAGATCCCGAGCGCGGCGGCGAGTTCGCCGAGCTTCTTGAAGCCGTAGTTGCGGGGGTCGAATTCGGGCGCCTGCTTGACGATGTTCGTTCCGACCGCGCCGAGGTGCGCCCAGCCGGAGTCGTCGGAGGCGGCCTCGATGGCCGCGCGGAAGAGGTTCAGAAGGCGCGTGTCGGCGCGAAGGTCCTTCGCGGACTTCTTGCGGACGCGGGCGCTCGTGTCCGTTTCCTCGAGAAGCAGCTCCGTGTAGATGAACTTGTCGCAGGCGGAGACGAACGCGCGCGGGGTCTTCTTTTCGCCGAAGCCGATCACGCGTTTGCCCTCCTCTCGGATTCGGGAGGCGAGACGCGTGAAGTCCGAGTCGGACGAGACGAGGCAAAAGCCGTCGAAGCGCCCCGTGTAGAGAAGGTCCATCGCGTCGATGATCATTGCGCTGTCCGTGGCGTTCTTTCCGACGGTGTAGCGGAACTGCTGCACCGGATGGATGGAGTATTCCAGAAGGACGGTCTTCCAGCTCCCGAGCTGCGGGGTGGTCCAGTCGCCGTAGATGCGCTTGACGGAACTCACGCCGTATTTGGCGACCTCCGCGAGCAACCCCTCGATGATCGCGGGCTGCGCGTTGTCGGCGTCGATCAGGACGGCGAGCGTGTTCTGCGCCTGGATGTCCTCGGGCATGAGAACGTGGGCGACGTGTCCGTTCGCGATCGGAACGACCGGCGCAATTTCCTGCGGCGGGATTTCCTGCTTTTTCGGCGTTTCCCTGTTTTTCGCCGGAGTTCTTCTGGGTTTGTACGTGCGCGTCATGATACCTCCTATGGTGCTCCTACAACGCATTATAGACTACGGAGCCGTTTGCGTCTCTCTCTTTCTGCGGCGTCCGGACATCCCATACTTTTGTCCGGTCATACGGGAGCCGAAAGGCGCTTGACAAACGGAATTTTGATGGGATGATGACATTATCGATAATCGATTGAAACGTGCGTTTTCGAAAATTTCCTCGTTTTTTGATCGCGCCCGCTCCCTGGGGGGCTTCCGATAGAACGCGTGATCCGGAAACTGAAAGAGGAGGTTTTTCCATGGCTCTCTTGACGCTCGTCGTGTGTTTCGTCTTTTTGCTGATCATCGGCTTTCCCATCGCGTTCAACATGATCCTGAGTTCCACGATGTACCTCCTGGTCGGAGGGTATCCGCAGCTTCTCGTCGTTCAGCGCATGTTCGAAGGAATGAACGGTTTCTCCCTGCTTTCGGTCCCCTTCTTCGTCCTGACGGGCCAGTTTCTCCTGAAAGGACACCTTCTCGAAGCCCTCATCGATTTCGTCAACGCCTTCATCGGACACGTCCGCGGCGCCCTCGCCCTCGTGACGATCGGCACGTGCCTCTTCATGGGCTCCATCGTGGGGCTGGCGCTCGCGGAGGTCGCGTCGCTCGGGTCGTTCCTGATCCCGATGATGAAGAAGGAAAAGTATTCGCCGGCCTTCAGCTCCGCGGTCATGGCGAGCGGGTCGCTGCTCGGGCCGATCATGCCCCCGAGCGTCCTGATGATCATCTACTGCGTCGCGGTCGGACGGACGTCCATCGCGGGGCTCTTCCTCGCGGCGGTCGTCCCGGCGTTTCTCATCGCGCTCGCGCAGATGATCGCGATCCACCGGATCGCCGTCAAACGAGGGTACCCGAGCCATCCCCGGGCCCCGTGGCCCGAGAAATGGAGACAGCTCCGCCGCGCCCTTCCCGCGCTCATGCTGCCCGTCATCATTCTCGGAGGAATCTTCGGCAGCGTCTTCACCGTGACGGAATCGTCCGCGATTGCGGCCGTATACGCATTCATCATCACATTCGTCGTCTACAAGGAGGGCAAGCTTTCGGACATTCCCGCGATTCTCAAGGAGACGGCCCTGACGTCGGGCCTCGTCATTCTCCTTGCGGGCAGCGCCACGGTGACGGCTTGGGCCATAGCGAACGAGCAGGTCGTCTACAAGGTCATCGGGCCGCTTGCGACGCTTCCGCAGTGGGCGTTCCTTCTCATGGTGAATATCGCTCTGCTCATCAACGGGATGTTCATGGACGATTACGCTTCGGTCGTCGTCCTCGGTCCGATCATCGCCCCCGTAGCGTGGAAGCTCGGCGTCGATCCCCTTCAGATCGGCGCGATCATCTGCATCAACCTCGTCATCGGCCTCGCGACGCCGCCGTTCGGAATCACGCTGTTCGTCACGAGCCCAATGGCCGGGGTGACCATCGAGCAGACGTTCAAGGAGGCCATTCCGATGCTTGCCGCCTCGATCGCAGTGCTCTTCCTCGTCACGTTCGTTCCGTCCCTGACGCTCTGGCTTCCGCGACTGTGCGGCTATTGACGCCATTCCGGGATGAAAGGGGGAAGCGCATCGGGAACAATCCGCGTGGGTGCACCGAATGACGGCGAAAAATTTGAGAAAGGGGGAAATACCGTGAAGAAACGTTCCGTGTTCCTGTTGGCGTTCGTTCTGGTTCTTGCTTTTTCCATGTCAGGCGTGGCGTTCGCCGCGAAGACGATCAGAGTGTCCCTCTGCAATTCGGAAACGCATCCGCAGTCGCTCGGGCTTCAGCTTTTCAAGAAGCTTGTCGAGGAGCAGACGAAGGGTGAACTGGTGGTGAACCTGTACTACAACTCCCAGCTCGGCGGCGAACGGGAGTCCGTGGAGCAGGTCAAGAACGGCCTTCTCGAAATGGCGACGGCGTCGGCCGGCCCGATGACGACATTCAACACCCGCTTCATGGTTCTCGATATCCCCTACGCCTTCAACGACTACAACGAAGCGTGGCTCGTCATGGACGGCCCCGCCGGAATAGCCCTTTTCAAGTCCTGCGAGGAGATCGGACTGAAGGGGCTCGCGTGGATGGAGAACGGCTTCCGCCACACGACGAACTCCAAGAAGCCCATTCTGACCATCGCCGACTTCGCGGGGCTCAAGATCCGCACGATGGAAGCCCCGATGCACATGGAAGCCTTCAAGTTGCTCGGCGCCAACCCGACCCCCGTGCCGTGGACGGAGCTGTACATGGTCATGCAGCAGAAGGTTGTCGACGGACAGGAAAACCCGCTCGCGAACATCTGGGAAGTCAAGATGTACGAAGTCCAGAAGTTCACGTCCCTCGACGGGCATATCTATGACCCGATGCCGCTCGTCGCGAATCTCGAATGGTTCAACGGCCTCACGAAGGATCAGCAGAAGATCGTGGAAACCGCCGCGATTCTGGGGCAGAACTACAGCCGCGCGGTGAACGCCGCCCGCGAAAAGTACATCGTGGCGCTTCTCGAATCGAAGGGCATGAAGGTCAACGAAGTCGCCGAGGCGGAAAAGGACAAGATGCGTCAGGCGACGCAGAAAAAGGTCATCGAGAGCATCAAGGGAAAGACCGATCCGAAGTTCGTCGATACGTGGAATTCCAATATCGAGCAGGCCAGGAAGGACATCAAGGCAGGGTTGTAGGAGGATCGCGCGGGGAGGCCGGGCGGGTTATTCCGTCCGGCTCCCCTGAAAACTCCACCCAAAAGGATTGATGCGTCATGACAAAAGAAGGGTATTACGGCTTTTGCGAGCGTTGCGTCGATTTTCTTTTCCCGGTATCCATGGTTCTGTGCGCGTCCATGCTGGTCGTGGCCATCGCGCACGTCGTCATGCGGTACGTGTTCAACAGCGCGTTGTCCTGGTCGGAAGAGTTCCTGCGGTTCGCGATGGTCTGGTTCACGCTTGTCAGCGCGGCCATCCTGCATCACCGGAAGGGGCACGTCGGAATCGTCATCTTCCGCGATATGTTCCCGGACGGGCTGCGTGCGCTCTGCATCCGAACGATCCCCTGGCTCGCGGTCATCGCGACGGCTTCCGTGACGGTGAACGGCGTCCTCCTCCTGTTGCGGACCTACAAGCAGATGACTCCCGCGCTCGGAATATCCGTCGCGGTTCCCTATTCGGCCATCCCGTTCGGCTTTTTCTTCATGACCCTTTTCGGAATCGGGCACATTCTCGAACTCTCTTTCGGCGACACCGTCCCTCCGCGGGAGATTCCCTCCTATTCGGAACAGGAGTGATCGAAAATGTACAGTGTTGAGCGTTCCGTTCGAAGCGAGGGGGAGGCGTCCGTCCGGTACGTCGACGCGTGCGAGGGACTTTCCGCATCGGTCGCCGAGAGCCGGTTCGGGGCGCTGTATCTTCCGCCCTCTGAGGCCGCCGGCGGTGGGGATGTCGTGCGGAACGCCTTCGACACGCCCGTCGGAACGCAGCGCCTTCGGGAGATCGCGAAGGGCGAGATAACGGCCGCGGTGCTCGTTTCCGATGCGACGCGGGCGGTTCCGACGCCGGCGATCGTCCCGTATGTCATGGAGGAGCTGAAAGCCGGGGGAATCCGTCCCGAAAACGTGACGTTCATCGTGGCGACCGGGGTGCATCGGCCCGCGACGGACGAGGAGATGCGGCGCATCCTCGGGCCGGAGTGGAGCGGCAGGGTGAGCATCGAAAACCACGACCCCTATGACGGAAGCGCTCTGGCCTTTCTGGGGGTGACGACGTACGGAACGCCGGTCTCCGTCAACAGGAGGGCGTACGAGTCCGACGTCCGCATCGCGATCGGGAAGGTGGAGCCCCACGAATTCGCCGGATTCTCGGGCGGAAGAAAGTCCGTGCTGCCGGGCATCGCGTCCGAAAAGACGATCAAGGTCAATCACCGGCCGGAGATGATCCTCCATCCGGCGGCGGCCATCGGGGTGTACGATGACAACCCGGTCAGCCGGGACATGATCGAGGCGGCCGAGATGCTTGGCGTCGATTTCTGCGTGAACGTCCTCGCGGATTCCGGCGGCGGGATCGCGGACGTCGTGTGCGGCGACATCAGGGAAAGCCACGAACGCGCCATCGACGTCCTGAAGAAACGAATCGCCGTTCCGTTCCCGTCGCGATGTCCCGTCCTGGTGACCACGCCGGGGCGTCCCCTGAACATCAACCTGTACCAGAGCATCAAGTGTATTATCGCCGCCGCACCGGTCGTCGCCGATGATGGCGTCATCGTGGCCTATTCGGAATGCGCCGAGGGCGTCGGTTCGGTCGATATGCTCCGTCCCTATGAAAACGCCCGGAACGCCGGAGATGTCATCGATTTTCTGCTGAGGAACTACGAAATCCAGATGGACCATTCCCTGCTGCTGTCGAAGATCCTCCAGCGGGGGGTGCGCGTCGTCCTCGTCGCCCCCAGCGTGAGCGACGCGACGGCGAGGCTGATGGGGCTGATCCCGGCACGTTCGCTCGATGACGGAATCCGCATCGCGGCGGACCTGGCCGGGGCCGGAAGCAGAATATCGTTCTTCCCGTGTCCGCAGCGCTGCCTGCCGGTTCTGTCGGGGAAAGACGCATGAGCGCCGGGGTCGCGGAGCGGCGGAAGAAGTCGGTGCAGCGGCGTGTCCTGAGCGACGACGTCGTCGAGTACCTCATCGACGCCATTCTTGACGGCACGTTGCAGCCGGGGGAGAAGGTCGTCGAGCTTCAGGCGGCCCGGATGCTCGATGTCAGCCAGGCGACGGTCCGCGAGGCGCTTCGGGAACTCGAAGTCCGCGGTTTTCTGGAGTCGCGGCCCTTCCGGGGGACATACGTCCGGAAGTTCACGATCCGGGGGTTGCAGGATTACTTTCGGACCCGGACGGAACTCGAGATCCTGGCCGCGCGATGGGCCATGGAATCGGGATTCAAGACGCTGGATCACGTTCATCTGAAGGAATGTCTCAACGATATGGAAACGTATGTGAGCCGGGAGGACCACGTTTCCTTCCGGAAAAAAGACATGGAATTCCACCGGACCGTGGTTCAGGGATCGGGGAGCGAGTCGCTCCTTTCCTCGTGGAGCGCCCTGTGCCACAGCTATTGGGCGTATTTCGGGCTCCACTTCGAGCAGAAAAAATACAACCTCAACGATCAGATGGAAAAGCACAAAGCCATTTATGACCTCTTGCTTCTGGGACAACTGGACGGTCTGCGAAAGGCGATTCTGGACCATTACGTCAATATCGACCTCATTGACGGCGCCGTCGACTGATCGGGCAAACGGGCGTACGGCTTTTTCGACATAGACATGTTCCCAATGCGTTTTTTCAAATACCGAAGGAGATGACGGAAGTGTATCTGGGGAAAAACAGGTTCAAAATCACGAAGATCGTGGCCAGGGAAATTCTGGATTGCCGGTTCAATCCGACCATACAGGTGGACGTGTGGGCGGGGGACGACGTCTGGGGCCGCGCCGACGTTCCGGCGGGCCGCTCGCGCGGAGAGAAGGAAGCCTGGGAGATCCGGGACGAGGACTCGAAGACCTTCGGCGGTCTCGGCGTCCAGAAGGCGGTCCGGAACATCCATGAGATGATCGCCCCCGCGCTCATCGGGATGGACGTCCGGGATCAGAAGAACATCGACCTCGCGATGATCAGGCTCGACGGGACGCCCAACAAGAAGCGGATCGGCGGAAACGCGATCATCGGCGTCTCGATGGCCGTCGCCAGGGCGGGCGCCAACGGCTGCAACCTTCCGCTGTACCGCTACCTCAACGTGAACGCGCACGTGCTGCCCGTGCCGCTTCTCAACTACATCAACGGCGGACGGCTCACGTCCAACGATCTGGACTTCCAGGAGATCTGTATCTTCCCCGTGGGCGCCGAAACGTTCCGCGAGTCGATGATCATCGGCTGGGACGTCTACAACGCGCTGCGCGACATCCTGTCCGCAAAGTACGGCAAGATCGCGGTCAACGTGGGCGACGAAGGCGGGTACGCGCCCCCCATCGTCAGCATCAAGGAGGCGATGGATCACCTCGTGAAGGCCGTCGAGGTGACCGGACACGCGAAGAAGGTCCTGTACGGCTTCGACTGCGCGGCGACGCACTTCTACGACGCGGAGAAGAATATGTACAAGCTCGAGGGCGAGTACCGGACGCGGAACGAGCTTCTCGACTTCTACAAGGACCTTGTCCGGAGCTACCCGATCGCCTCGATGGAAGACCCGTTCGACGAGAACGACACCGAAGGCTTCAAGATGGCGAAGGAACAGCTCGGCATTCAGATCGTCGGCGACGACTTCCTCTGCACGAACCCGAAGCTGATCCGCGAGCGGGCCGACTACTGCAACGCGCTGCTGCTGAAGTTCAACCAGGTCGGAACGCTGTCCGAGACCCTGAACGCCGCCGAGAGCGCCTACCGCCACCAGTTCGGGATCATGGTGTCCGAACGGTCCGGCGAGACGGAAGACCCGATCCTCTCCGACGTCACCGTGGGCATCAACGCGGGCCAGATCAAGACCGGCGCGACCCGTTCCGAGCGCACCGTGAAGTACAACCGTCTCCTCGAAATCGAGACGGAACTCGGAGACGCCGCGCTCTACGCCGGAGCGTTCTACAGAAATCCGTTCTAGAAGAGGCCTGTTTTTGTCCGGTTCGCCGCATCCCGGCTCGAACCGGAGGCTCCGCGCCGGGAACATGCCGGAGAGCGTCCTGTCGCTCTTTGGATGCCACGCGATGCTCGCATGTCCGCGAGGATCGCGGACGTCCGGACGCGCAGACAACCGTCCGACCGGGGCTGGAAGACTCTTCCAGCCCCCTTATTTGAAGCGGCCCTGGAGATGATCAGTGTGAACTATTTCAAAAATTACGATCGGCTTGTCGCCCACGGGAACGGCCGGCTGCGAAGAGACGCGCTCGACATTCTGAATGCGGGGCTCCTCCGCGCGGACCCCGGAAAGGCGACGCGCGATCTGGTGCGCGTCGACGGACGGACGCTCTTCATCGGAGACGCGTCGTACCGTCTCGACCGCTTCCGCAATATCTACGTCTTCGGCGCCGGGAAGGCGACCTTCCCCATCGCCGCGGCGCTCGACGACATCCTCGGCGACCGGATCGCGGAGGGGATCGTCACGTGCAAGGACGGGCAGGAGGGGCGCCTGACGCATATCGGAATGCGCCTCGCGAGCCATCCGATCCCCAACGAGTGCGGGATGCGCGCGGCGGAAGAGATCCTCGCCCTCGCGCGAAAGACCGGCCCGGACGATCTCGTGTTCGCCTGCATCACGGGGGGAAGCTCCGCGCTCATGCCGCTTCCGGTTCCGGAAATCTCGCTGGACGACAAGAAGGAAGCGAATCGGATCCTGCTGACCTGCGGCGCGAATATCATCGAAATCAACGCGGTCCGGAAGCACCTGAGTCGCATCAAGGGCGGGCGGCTTGCGCAGGCCGTCCATCCGGGGGCGCTGCTCGTCAATCTCACGGTGTCGGACGTCATCGGGGACCCGCTCGACTACATCACGGACCCGACGGTTCCGGACACATCGAGCTTCCGCGACGCGAAGCACACGATGGACAAGTACGACCTGTGGGGGGCGATGCCCGCTTCCGTGAGCGCGTATCTTCGGAATCCTCCGGCGGATCGGGAGACGCCCAAGTCGCTCGACACGCGCCATATCGAGAACCACATCGTCGTCGCGGGGGATGCTGCCTGCACGGGAGCGGAGGCGCGGGCGAAGGAGCTCGGCTATGACACGGCGATCCTCTCGACGATGTTCGAGGGGGAGAGCCGGGAACTCGGACGGACCTTCGGCTTCATCGCCCGGGAGGTTCTTCTGAATTCGAGGCCGCTCAAGGCGCCGTGCGCGTTCATCGGCGGCGGCGAGACGATCGTCACGATCCGGTCCGGGGAGCGGGGCGCGGGGGGGCCGAACCAGGAGTTCGCGCTCGGCGCGGCGCTCGAGATCGGGGATCTCGGGAACGTCGTCGTCGCGGGGCTCGATACGGACGGCACCGACGGCCCGACGCTCTTCGCGGGCGGCATGGCGGACGAGGAGTCACTCCGGCGGGCCCGGGAGTGCGGCGTCGATCTGTTCGCCGCGCTCGGGAGCCACGACGCAGCGCTGGTCCTTCAGGCGACCGAGGACATCTTCCTGACCGGGAACACCGGGACGAACGTGAACGATCTGAAGATCATGCTCATCGGAGGGTGACAGGAGGGCGAGGGGAAGTGGAGCGATTGGGTGCGGTCCTCTTTGCGGACTCGTTTCATCTGACCGCGGACGCCGAAAGGAAGATCGCGTCGGCGGCGGGCATCGTGCGTCTCGCGCTCGACCAGCGGGAAAAATTTCTTGCGGCGAGCGGAAGCGCCGACATCATCGTCGCGGAGTACGCCCGCGTCGACGAGGCCGTCCTGCAGGCCGCGAAACGCCTGAAGGGCGTCGTCGTCTACGGCGTCGGCGTGAATCACATCGATCTCGACGGGGCGTCGAAGCGGGGCGTCCCGGTCGCGAATTCAAAGGGCGGCAACGCGCAGGCGGTCGCGGAACTGGCCGTCGCGCTCATGCTCGAGTGCTTCCGGCATGTCGGGCGCGCCGACGGGTTCGTCAAGGCCGGGGCATGGAGCGCCGCGGACAGCGCCGCGCTGCCTGTCTGGACGAACGGCCGCGAACTGAAGGGGAAGACGCTCGGCGTCATCGGCCCCGGAGCGATCGGCGGGATCGTCGCGTCGATCGGCGAGGCGTTCGGGATGACTCCGGTCGTGACCTTCGGGAGAAGCGGAAAACACCCGAAGTATCCCTGGCTTTCCCTCGACGATCTTCTGGCGCGGTCCGACGTCGTCTCCGTCAACGCGCCGCTGCTTCCCGAGACGCGCGGCATGCTCTCCCGCGAACGGCTCTCCCGGATGAAGCGGGGCGCCGTCCTCGTCGTCACCTCACGCGGAGGGATCGTCGACGAGACGGCCGCCGCGGAGATGCTCGCGTCGGGACATCTCGCGGCCGCGGGGTTCGACGTGTTCGGAGAGGAACCGCTGCCGCCCGGCTCACCGCTGCTGCGCGCCCCGAACGCGGTCCTCACGCCGCACATGGGCGGCTCCACGGAGGAAGCCGTGGAGAACATTTCGGAGATCGTCGCGTCGTGCTGCGTCGCCCTCCTGCGCGGCGAGATCCCGGAAACCCTGGTCAACGGAGACCTTCTGCGGTCGAACGGCTTTCTGCGCTGATTGCTCCCGCGAAAACGGCGCGAGGCCCTGCGGCGGAGTGATCCGCGGCAGGGCCTCGTCGTATGCGGTCTATTCGGGCGAGACGAGGACGGTCTTGACCGATTCGTGACGCTGCACGGTCCGAAGCGCGTCCATGGCCCGCGTCAGCGGGAAGCGGTGCGTCACGAGGCGGCCGTATTCCTCCGGGCGGGCCGCGACGAGCGAGACGGCCCGGACGAGGTGCGTCGTGTCGCTGACCCACGACCCCTGGATTCGGATGTTCCGGCTCGACACCTGGCGGAACCAGTCGATTTCGACCGGTCCGATCGGCACTGCGACGCCCGGCGCGAGGTAGGTTCCGCCCCTGCGGACGAGGTCGAGCCCCTCGTCGATGCCGTCGCGCGTCCCAGCGGTCTCGAGGACGAGGTCCGCGCCGCGACCCCCCGTGAGGTCGAGAACGGCCTGCCTGCGTTCCTCCCTCGTCGTCGCCTTCCGGTCGAGAAGCAGCGTCGCGCCCATCGCGCGGCACATCTCCATGCGCGCGGGCGTCGCGCCGATCACGACGATGTTCGCCGCGCCCGAGAGGCGCGCGAGATCCGTCCCGTAGACGCCGAGCGGACCGGGGCCCTGGATCACGACCGTGTCGCCGACGTTCGGCCGCGCGAGGTCGAACGCCTTCGCGGTCGTCGCCCCCGAGCAGCTCGCCGAGACGAGGACGGCCGGGTCCACGTCGGGCATTCCGTCGAGGCTCAGGATCTTCGTGTTCCGGCGCAGGATGATGTGGCTCGCGTAGCAGCCGTTCAGGTAGGGGAACTCGGAGCAGGGCTTCGAGATCCCGTAGGCCCATCGGTTCGGGCAGAGCGACGGCTCCTTGAGGACCGTGCAGTACCAGCACTCGCCGCAGGGCATTCCGCGGTCCCAGATCACGCGGGCCCCCGGCAGGAGCGGCTTGCCCGCGATGTCGGAGAGCGGCGACGTCATGTCCTCGATCATTCCGACGCCCTCGTGCCCCGGGATCATCGGCAGACGGTTGCGCGGGTCCTCGCCCATCCACATGTGGACGTCCGAGCCGCAGACGCCCGCCGCGAGAAGCCGGACCAGAACCTCTCCCTCCCGCAGCTCGGGGATCCGGATCTCCCGCTCGGCGAGGGGCTCGTTGTACGCCTCGATGACCATCGCGCGCGCCGTCTTCGATTCCGTTCCGCTCATGATAATCCGCCTCCGTCGTGTATAATCCGGTTGTCCTTGGTTATCCCATGCAAGTATAGCACCGGCGGGACGACGGACGAGGGGGAAGACGCGGTGAACGAAACGCGGAGGCAACTCGTGGAGAAGGTCTATCGGGACATCGCGACGGGGAGCATCGTTCGGGACGGAAAGCTCCCGACGGAGCGCGACCTCGCGGAACGCATGGGGACGAACCGGACGTCGATGCGGGAGGCCCTGATCGTTCTCGAAACGCTCGGCGTCATCGAAGTCCGGGGGAAGCAAGGGCTCTTCGTCAAGAACGCCGGAACGGACCGGATCAACCAGAGCCTCGACCTGTACGCCTCCTGGCCCGCGCACGTCATCACGCAGGTCTTCCAGGTGCGAATCATGCTCGAAAGCCCGGCGGCGGGCCTCGCGGCGGCGAACCGGACCGAGTCCGACATCGCGCGCCTGCGCGAGTGCCTCGAACAGTTCGGCCGCGTCTGCGGCAATCCCCTTCCCGACGCTGACAGGGAGGGGGCGCGCTGGAACGACATCTTCCACCACGTCGTCATCGCGGCCACGCACAACGAAGTCCTCATCCGGATCCACGAGGGGCTCTCCTCGACGATCGAGCGCGTCATGCGGACGCTGAACCAAAACCGGCTGACGACGCCGCGCGACGAGTGGCCCGAGCGGATCCTGGGGGAGCACGAACGCATCGCGGAACGGATCATCGGACGGGACGCCGCCGGGGCGAGCGCCGCGATGCAAAAACACCTCGAAATATCGGCGAAGAACATGGAAAAGCTCTGCCGCGAGCACGAAATCCTGAATCTCGGCGCGTCGTGCGCGCCGGGGAGCGTTCCGGTCGCGGAACCATAATGCTATAATTCGATCATTATGGTTGTCCTTGGTTGTCCCGAACGGGACGCCGAGACCGGACAGCCGGAAGGAAGGACGATCCGATGGCGGACTATCATCCCTTTGCATTCCGGACGGAAGAGGAGCTTCTCGCGAAGGCCCGCGAACTTGGGGTCCCGCTCGAACTGGAGAGCGATCTCTAGTTCCTCCTGAGCGGCGCGGACGTCGGACCGAAGCGCGTACCGAACCGCTTCGCCGTCTTGCCGATGGAGGGGCGCGACTCGCTGCCCGACGGAACGCCGGGGGAGCTGACCTTCCGGCGCTACCGGCGCTACGGAGCGGGCGGGTGGGGGCTGATCCTGTTCGAGGCCTGCGCGGTCTGGCCCGGGGGGCGAAGCTCCGACCGGCAGATGCGCCTTGGGTCCGATACGGAAAGGGATATCGCGCGCCTTCTCGGCGAAACGCGGAACGCCGCCCGCGGTGCGATGGGTGCGGATCACGCGCCGGTCTGTATCCTGCAGCTCCAGGACGCGGGGCGCTACCGCCACGCGACGGGAACGACGCCGGGGCTGACGACGCCCTATCCCCTTCTCGACCGGCGGGCGGGCGTTCCTGAAGGCGTCGAACCGCTGACCGACGACGATATCGAGCGGATCCAGGACCACATGGTCGCCGCCGCCGTCCGCGCGCGGACGATCGGCTTCGACGGCGTCGACGTCAAGAGCTGCCACCGGTACCTGAGTTCCGACCTCCTGTCGGCCCACACGCGCGCGGGGCGCTTCGGCGGGGACTTCGAGGGCCGCACGCGCTTCCTTCGCGAGACGGCCGCGCGAATCCGCGACGCCGTGCCCGACCGCTCGTTCCTCGTGACGGTCCGAATGAACCTGTTCGACGACTTCCCGTATCCGTACGGGTGGGGCGTCGACCGCTCCGACCCGCCGAAGCCCGACATGACGGAGCCGCTCCGTCTGATCGGCCTGCTTCGGGAGAGGGGGCTCGACCTGCTGACGACGTCGTCCGGGACGCCCTACTACAACCCGTGGGTCGTGCGTCCGTTCGACCGGCTCATTCCCGGCAACATTCCCGCGCCGGAACACCCGCTCGAAAGCGTGACGCGCCTGTTTTCGCTGACGGAGGCCGTGAAGAAAGCGTACTCCGATCTTCCTGTAACGGGGTCGGGTTACACGTGGCTCCGGGAGTTCGGCGTATCGGCAGCGGCCGCGAACGTGCGGCGCGGGGCGACGACGTTCGCCGGCTTCGGGCGGACGGCGTTCGCGTATCCCGGCCTGCCGAAAGATATCCGGGAGAAGGGGGCTCCCGATCCGAGGAAGGCGTGCGTATGCTGCAGCCTGTGCAGCGAGGTCATGGGACAGGGCGGATCCACCGGATGCTACGCGAAGGACCGCGAGGTCTACGGTCCGATGCTGACAGCCCACCGGGCCGCCCGGGCGAAGAAGGAGGAGATGCACGGATGAGAACAGGGATGCGGAAAGGGCTCTTCGTAAGTGCGGTCTGCGCCGCGGCGCTCGTTTTCTCGCTGCCTGCCCAGAGCGCTCCGAAGGAGATCGTGATCGGGAACCTGCAGGACATCAGCGGGCCCACCTCGGTCTGGGGAAACGCCGTCACGCGCGGCGCCGAGATCGCCGTCGAGAAGATCAACGCGGCGGGCGGCGTCGACGGCGCAATGCTCAAACTCATCACGCTCGACACGAAGGCGAACGTCCAGGAGGCCATCAAGGCCTATAACAGCCTCGTGAGTTCGCAGGCCGTCGCGGTCGTCGGTCTCCCGGTCAGCAACATCGGCCTCGCGCTCGCGCCCATCGCGAACAAGGCGGGCGTTCCGCTCGTCGGAAGCTTCATCGATCCCCGCGTGACGGTCGGCGAGGACGGCAAGCCGCAGACGGCGATGTTCCTGATGCAGCCGTCGAGCATCCAGTATTCGGAGATCATGGCCGGGTACACGGTCGAAAAGCTCGGGCTCAAGAAGGTCGGCGTCCTCTACGACCAGTCGAACGCGTTCGCGGTTTCCCTTCTCAAGCCGTACGTCGAGTACGTGAAGAAGGCCGGCGGACAGATCGTCTCCGAACAGATCTACACGAAGGGCGACAAGGACTATAAGACGCAGCTCGCGAAGATCAAGGAAGCGGGTGCGGACTGCCTGTACTTCCCGAACTACATCCAGGACGCCGTTCTCGCGATGAAGCAGCGCAAGCAGATCGGCCTGAACATCCCCGTGATCGGCGGACTCGACTTCGCGCCGCCCTTCGCGTCGCTCGTGAACGATCCCGAGGCGGCGGACGACATCTACCTCGCGAACAACTTCTCCGAGAAGGAGCCGCAGCTCGCCGAAGTCTGGAAGATCTACAAGGCCAAGTACAACGAGGATCCGGTCAACAAGGTCTTCCTCGGCTACGACAAGATCCTGCTGATCCGCGAAGGCATGAAGCTCGGCGGCGGAACGGCGTCGACGCAGATCATCGCGGGGCTCTCCAAGGTGAAGAATCTCCAGGGGACGACGGGCGTCCTCACGATCTCCCCCGAGACGCACCAGCCCACGGGGCTGTCGATGGTCATGTACAAGATCGAGAAGGGGAAATACGTGGAACTCGGCCGATACGTGCCCGAGGGCCACAAGAAGTAACCGGAGCGTTTCCCGAAAGAGGGAGGTCGCCGTCCCCGGAACGGGGGAGGGCGGCCTCTCCGCACGAAGGAGCCGGATGCGGATGCTGCTTCAGAGCCTGATCAACGGACTGTCCCTCGGGGCGATCTACGCGCTCATCGCCGTGGGGTTCGCGCTGATTTTCAACGTCCTGAAGTTCTCGAACTTCTCCCAGGGCGGACTCATGACCGTCACGGCCTATATCGGCTATGTCGCGTCCCGGTATCTCTCCGGGATGCTCGACGGCGTGCCGCTGTTCTGCGCGACGCTCACGACGGCGGCAGGCGCGGGCGCGGCCCTCGCGGTCTTCGTCGAACGGACGGCCTTTCGGCGGCTTCGCCGAAGCAAGAGCCAGCCGATCTACTACTTCATCTCGTCGATCACGATGGGAATCCTGCTTGAAAACATGGTCACGATCTTCGCGAGCAGCAACTTCTACTCCTACCCGACCTTCTTTTCGTCCGCGCCGATCCCGGTGTTCGGCGTGAACGTCGCCGTCACGGACGCGCTCATGTTCGTCCTCTCGCTGTCGTCGCTCCTGATCCTGCTGTTCATCCTGTACCGCACGAAGATCGGCCTCGGGATCCGCGCCGCGTGCTACGACGTGAACACGGTGCAGCTCATGGGAATGAACCCCGACTTTCTCGTGACCGTCGCCCTCATGATGTCCGGCGCGCTTGGCGGGATCAGCGGCGTCTTCCTCGGGCTGAACTATTCGCTCTTCCCGCAGCTCGGACAGATGGTCGTCAAGGGGTTCGTCGCGTCCGTCCTCGGGGGGCTCGGAAGCATCTGGGGCGCCGTGGCGGGCGCGGTGCTGCTCGGCGTTCTCGAAGTGTCGTTCGTGACGCTCGTGGGGTCGGGGTGGTCGCCCGTCTTCATCTTTATCGTGATGCTCGTCTTCCTCTTCCTGCGCCCGCGCGGCATCGCCGGGGTCATCGTGCAGGAAAAGGCGTAGGGCGCGGCCGATGGACTATTTCCTCTCGACCGCCGCCTTCACGGGAATCACGCTCGTCGGCGTCCTCGGCGTCTACCTGATCACGGGGTTGACCGGCCTCTTCTCGCTCGGGCAGGCCGCGTTCATGGCGATAGGCGGCTACGTCGCGGCCGTCCTCGTGAAGAACCTGAACGTCCCCGTCCCGCTCGCCGTCGTCGCCGCGATCGCGACCGGAACGCTCGCGGGGCTGCTCGTCGGCTATCCGACGGTGCGCCTTCGGCGCGACTACATCTCGCTCGTGACGCTCGGCTTCGGCGAGGCGATCGTCGCCGTCCTCAACAACTCCGCGAACATCACGGGCGGCGCGATGGGAATCTCCGGAATCCCGCAGCTCACGACGCTTCCGGTCCTGGGCGTCAGCGTCGTCGTCTGTCTCGCGATCGTGATCCTCTACAAGAACTCCAAGTACGGGCGACAGTGCCTCGCGCTGCGGTCGGACGAACTCGCCGCGAAATCGATGGGGATCGACGTCTGCCGGGTCAAGCTCGTCACCTTCCTTCTCGCGAGCGCGATCACGAGCTATTCGGGCGTCCTGTTCGGCTTCTACACGACCTACCTCGAACCGGCCGCGTTCAACTGGGTCATATCGGCCGAGTGGACGATCATCGTCTTCGTCGGCGGCGTCAACAGCCTGACCGGCGCGGTGCTCGCAACGATCCTGCTCTCGGGCCTGCCGGAGCTGCTGCGCTTCGCGGCGGAGTGGCGCATCGCGATCTATTGCGTCATCGTGCTCCTCATCATCAACTACCGCACGTCGGGGATCATGGGGGAGCGGGAACTCACGTGGAGCGCCGTGCGGCGCCTGTGGACGCGGAAGGGGGCGGAGCGCGATGCTTGACGTTCGGGGTCTCGCGAAATCGTTCGGAGGCGTCCGGGCCGTCGACGACTTCTCGTTCCGGGCGGACGCGGGCGAGATCGTCGGGATCATCGGGCCGAACGGCGCGGGAAAGACGACGGCCTTCAACCTCGTCACGGGAATCTACGCGCCCGACGCGGGAAGCATCCGGCTCGAAGGCGCCGAACTCGCGGGCCGCGAGCAGCACGAGATCACGCGCGCGGGGATCGGCCGGACCTTCCAGAATATCCGGCTCTTTCGGGGCCTCTCGGTCGTCGAAAACGTCATGACGGCGGCCGACCCGTACTCGGCGTATTCGCTCGTGCAGCTCCTGACGCTGCGCCCCGCGGTCCGCGAGCGGGAGCGGGCCGTGAGGGAGATGGGCCGGGAGTACCTGCGCCTCGTGGGACTCGAAAGGTACGAGGACGAAAAGCCCTTCAACCTGCCCTACGGCATGCAGCGGAAGCTCGAAATCGCGCGCGCGCTGGCCGCGAACCCGAAGGTGCTGCTTCTCGACGAGCCCGCCGCCGGACTCAACCCGAGCGAGGTGCAGGAGTTCATATCGCTCGTCGGGGCGCTTCGGGAGCGCTTCGGCTTCGCCGTCCTCGTGATCGAGCACCGGATGGAGGTCATCATGACGCTGTGCGCGCGAATCTACGTCCTCAACTTCGGGAAGCTGCTGGCCTGCGGAACGCCCGCCGAAATCCGGGAGAACCGCGAGGTCGCCGAGGCCTATATCGGCCGGGAGGACGCGACATGCTCCGCATAGAGGATCTTCGCGTCTCCTACGGACACGTCGGGGCGCTGCTCGGCGTCTCGCTGTCCGTGAAGAAGGGCGCGATCGTGAGCATCATCGGCTCGAACGGCGCGGGAAAGAGCACGCTGCTGAACACGGTATCCGGCCTCGTGAAGCGCGAGAGCGGAAAGATCTTCTTCAGGGCGAAGCTGCTCCCGAAGGAGCCGCACCAGGTCGTGAAGGGCGGGCTTGTCCAGGTCCCGGAGGGGCGGCAGGTCTTTCCGGGGCTGACCGTCCGCGAGAACCTTCTCGCCGGGGCGTATCCGCTCTCCGACGCCGGGCGCGTCCGGCGGAACCTCGACCGGATGTTCGACATGTACCCCATCCTGAGGGAGCGGGGGAACCAGCAGGCCGGGACGCTCTCGGGGGGCGAGCAGCAGATGCTCGCGATCTGCCGCGGGCTCATGTCCGACCCGGAGATGCTGCTTCTCGACGAACCGTCCCTCGGCCTCGCCCCGATCATCGTGAAGGGCGTGTTCGACACGATCCGGCGCATCCGCGACGAAGGCGTCACGGTCATGCTCGTGGAGCAGAACGCGAACCAGGCGCTCGCGCTGGCGGACTACGCCTACGTCCTCGAGAACGGGCGGATCGTCCTCGAAGGAGAGGGGCATGCCCTGCTCTGCGACGGAAATGTCAAAAAAGCCTATCTCGGCGCGGCGTCGTAGTGCTATGCTGATGCCGGGAGGTTGATGCCGCCATGAAGAAAGCCGTCGTACAGCCGCTTCTGTTCGCGTCGCCGGTCTACTATCCGGATCCGGACATCCTCGGAGAGGACGTCCGCGCCGTCGGGCGCATTCTCGAAGGCCTCGACCGTGAGACGGAATGCATGCGTCCGCCCCGGACCGTCCTGACCGACGATGACGCGGATCGGGAGGCGCTCGCGCTCGCCGGAGCCGTCCCCCTGTTCGTTCCGATGTCCGGAGCGGTCCAGAAGCGCGTTCTCCGCGTCGCGTCGTCGGTTCCGGAAAGCCTGCTGTGGGTCTGGTTCCCGAACGAAACGCTCTTCGGAGACGAGATCCAGCGCTCCGTCAGGCGCATCGTATCGAAAAACGCGCTCCCCGCGGTCGCGGATATCCGGGGGACGCTTCGCAACCGGGAACATCGGGTCGGAAAGGCGTACGACGCCGATTCCTGGAAACGCGCCGCGGGGCTCCTGCAACAGGTCGCGGCCGTTCGCGGCGCTCGGCTGCTGCAGATCGGCTGCACGCAGGACTGGGTGGCGTCGGCGAGCGTGGACACGCGCAAAATCGAACGCGTCTTCGGGATCGGGTCGATGCAGATCGGACTCGACGAACTCTTCCGCGAATTCGAATCGCGGAAGCCCGACGCCGACATGCGACGCGAGGCCGACGCGTACGTCGCCGGCGCGCGGGAGTGCGTCGAACCCACGACATCGCAGGTGCTCGACGCGTTCCGGATGCATCGTTCGATCCGTTCGCTCATGGAGCGATACGCCTGCACGTCCGTCGCGGTCTCGTGCTTCTCGCTCGTGAAGACGCTCGGCGTCACGTCGTGCCTGGCGCTTTCGATGATCAACGACGAACCCGGAATGACGGCCGCGTGCGAGGGCGATCTCGATTCCGCCGTGTCGATGATCGTCGGCAAGGCCGTGACCGGAAGGCCCGTCTTCATGGGAAACCCGGTCTTCAACCGGGACAACACGCTCGACATCGTCCATTGCACCGCGCCCCGGCGGATCGTCTCCTCCGCGGCGCAGCCCTACGAGATCCGGTCGCACCACGAAACCGGAATGAGCGTCGCGCAGCGCGTCGAGGCAACGGCGCCCGCGAACGCCACGATCTTCCGGATCGGCAACGAATTCCGCGAGGCCGTGGTCTACGAAGCGACGCTCGTGGGAACCCCGAGGCTCGACACGTGCCGGACGCAGTTCCGCTTCGCTATCGACGACTGGGAGCGCCGCTTCGACGCGGCGCCCGGATGCCATCACCTCGTCGCGTTCGGCCGGCATGGGGAGGCGCTTCGGACCCTGCTGGACCGCTTCGGAATCATCGTCCGCTACTGACGCAAATCCGGAAAGGGGGAACGATCCCATGAGAACATTGGAAACGGATGTCCTGATCGTCGGATCCGGCGGCGCGGCGCTCCGTGCGGCGATCGCCGCGCGCGAGACGCTTCCGGCCGACCGTCGTGTCCTGGTCGCTGCGAAGGGAACCCTGGGCGCAAGCGGCGTGACCGCAAAGGCCTGCTCCGACCGGATGGCCTTCCACGCGACCCTTCCCGGAACGGAGCCCGCGGGCCCCGACAACTGGCGCTTCCACGCCGACGACGTCTTCCGGATCGGGGGATACGTTTCCGACGAAGACCTCGCGGAGACGCTGGCCCGGGAGTCGGCCGGGGCGCTCGAATACCTCGCGGGGCTCGGCGTCCCGTTCGCGCGGGACGTCGACGGGCGCATCAGCCGATTCGTCACGGACGGCTCGGTCTACGCCCGCGCGGCCTACACGGGGCCGTTCACGGCCGTCGACATCGAACGCGCGCTCGTCGCCCGCCTGCGGGAACTCGCCGTCTCCGTTCTCGAAGAGTGCGCGGTGCTCGACCTCGTCCGGGACGAGCGGGGGCGTCTCTGCGGCGCGATCGCGGACCTCGCGGGCGAACGCGTCCTGATCGCCGCGGGCGCGACCGTCCTCGCGACGGGCGGCGGCGGACAGATCTACGCGCGCAACGTCTTCCCGGAGGAGAACACGGGCGAGGGGTACGCGATGGCCTACGCCGCGGGGGCGGACATGGTGAACATGGAGTTCATCCAGTTCGGCGTCGCGTCCCTCGCGACGAAGTTCAACTGCTCCGGAAGCCTGTTCCGCGCCGTCCCGCGACTCGTGAACGACCGGGACGAGGAATTCCTGCGGCGCTCCCTGCCCGACGGAACGAGCGACGAGCGCACCTTCGACATCCTCTTCCGCAAGGGGGCGAGCTGGCCCGTCTCGCTCGAACACGACACGCACGTCATCGACGTGGCCGTGTATCGCGAGATCATGAACGGCCGCAGGGTCTTCCTCGACTACGCGCGGAACCCGGCGGGGTTCCGCTTCGGCTTGCTGAACGACGCGAACCGCGCTCGGTACATGCGCGAGGTGGAAAAAGAAGCGAGCGAAGCGGCGCGCGACGCGTCGCCCTTCGCCCGTCTCTCGGAGATCAACCCGAAGACGATCCGCTGGTTTCGCGACCGGGGAATCGACATCGCGGCCGGAGACAGAATCGAGATCGGCGTCTGCGCGCAGCACTTCCAGGGCGGCATACGGATCGACCGGCACGCGCGAACGACCGTCCCGGCGCTCTTCGCCGCGGGGGAGTGCGCCGGGGGGCAGCACGGCGCGAACCGTCCCGGAGGGCACTCGTTGCTCGACTGCCAGGTCTTCGGGCGCATCGCGGGAGAGGAAGCCGCGCGCTATGTTCTCGCAAGATCGGAGGCCTCGACGCCCGAACCCGGCGACCTCGCCGCGAAGGAGCGCCGCCTCGACGCGCTCGCGTCCGGCGACGGCGCGGACGCGTCGCAGGTTCGCGCGCGGTTGCAGGAGATCCTGTCGCGATGCGCGTCCGTCGTTCGAACGAAGGAAGGGCTCGCCGAGGGGCTGTCCGAACTCGAAGCGCTGCGCGCGAAGGGCGTCCGCGCGGACGAACGCGGGCTCGTTTTCGCGGCGGAGACGGGATGGATGTTTCCGCTCGCCGAGATGGTGCTCCGCGCCTGCGCGACGCGGACGGAGAGCCGGGGGCCGCACCTGTTCTTCGCCTCCGCGTCCGACCCGGAGCCTTTGCCGAGGGACGAGGCCGCGTGGCGACGCTACATCGTGATCCGCAGGGGGGAGGACGGGGCGATGGACCTCGATGCCCGCGCCCCCGAGCGAACCGGAAACTCGGAGTGGGTCGCGGAACACGGCGCACGGTAAGATCGAGTCATGCAGACGGGGCGGGCCTGAAAAAGCCCGCCCCGTTTCGTGTGCGCCGACGTCGCTCGTGATGTTCATTCCGTTCCCTCTTGACGTCCCGCGCCAGTCGCACTACAATCCCGAGTATGTGAAACAAATAACGTTATGGAGAGGTGACACGAGTGTCGTACGACGAAAAAACGGGAGCGTTGACGGTTCAGGCGTATCTGTCCGAGGGCGACGGCAGGAGAGTGATCGGAAAGGTCCGGGAGCACACGCTCGCGACCGACATCTACGCCGCGTGGGGCGGCGGAGACACGGCGGCGACGCCTCTCGAAACGCTGGCCTTCGCGCTCGGGAGCTGCGTCGTCACGACCGCGCGGACGATGGCGAACAAGTCGGGATTGCCCGTGTCGTCGATTTCGGCGCGGGTGGAGGGGGCCATCGACTTCGCGGGCGCGATGCGTCCGGGAAGCGGCGTCCGAATGGGATTTCCGGCCCTCAGCGTCATCATCGACATCGAAGGCGACCTGTCGGACGACGCGAAGCAGGCGCTTCTCGACCGCGTTTCGGCGTGCTGTCCCGTATGCGATACGATCGGCCGCGGCGCGGACGTCGCCCTTGTCCTGAAAGGGAAGGAGTGACGGACGTCATGGAACGGAAGGGCGCTCTTCCCGAGACTGCGGCCGTGTGCGGCCTGTACTGCGAAGCATGTTCGCTCTTCATCGCGACGCACGAGGACCCCGAGCGGCTGAAGCGGCTCGCGGCCGTGTATGGAATGACGCCGGAGCAGATTGCGTGTGACGGGTGCCGCTCGGACAAGCGCGGGCCGTATTGCATGACGTGCAAAATGAAACCCTGCGCTGAGGAACACGGCGTCTCCTTCTGCGGCGAGTGCGCGGAATATCCCTGCGAGGTGCTGAAGGCGTTTCAGTGTGAACGGCCGCACCGCCGGGATCTGTGGAAGGATCTCGAACGGATCCGGGACATCGGGTTCGAGGCGTGGTCGAAGGAGGCCCGGAAGGCGTACGAATGTCCGGAGTGCGGCGCGGTCAACTCTGCGTACGACCTGAAGTGCCGTTCGTGCGGGCGCGAGCCGTCGTGCGGGTATGTCGAACGGCACGGCGTGGCCGTTCGGGAGTTTCTTGCGGCGGCGAAGCGGTGACGGAGTCGCCGCCTCCTGAATTGGGCGACATGAAGGGCGGGAGCCGGAGCGGCTCCCGCCCTTTTTGTAGTTCGGATCTTCCGGCGCACGTCAGCGGCGCGGACCGACGAACAGCAGCGGCGCGAGGAGCAGCATCCCCAGCGGCCAGACGATCGCGCAGCCGTGCCCTCCCGTATCGCCGGGGTGAGGCGTCGGCGCGGCCGCGCCGTCGGGGATCTCGATGGTCATGACGGTCATTCCGACGCGAACGATTCCGGCCGTGTCGTTCCAGTCGTAGGAGAGATTATCCGTGACGGTGATCGCGACGGCCTTCTCCGCGCCCTTCGCAGCGAGCGCGACGCCCTCGCGCGCGCTCGTTCCGCCCGAGTCCGTGATGACGAGAACGCGCTCCCAGAGCTTCGTCTCGCGGTTGAGCAGGAGGGCGAGATAGTGCGTCCGCCAGCCGTCTTCGCCCGAGTGCGTTCCTTCCGGAAAGCTCGTCGTGAAGCTCCCCTGCGAGACGCCGGGCTTGAGCGTCATCTCGACGACGCTGCCCCGGCAGAGGGTTTCCGGAAGCGGCGCCTCGCCGCTGTCCGAATCACCCCGCGCGTTTCCCGATTTCGACGGGGCAAGCGTCTCCTGAAGATAGATCGCGAGCATATAGAGCGCCTTGTCGAACGTCTCCTGCGACAGCGAGCCGTCCTCGATCTTCGAGACAAGATCGGCGTTCGAATTCAGGAGCAACTTGCCGAGGAAGTCGACGAGCGCGTACGCATCCTTCAGAAGATCCTGCCCTCCGGGCTTGACGGCGTTCGGGTCGTCGAGAAGGAGGGTGCCGAGAACCCGCAAGTCTTTGTTCGTCAGTCCGAGGATATTCAGCGCTTCGAGTAGGGCCTTCTGATCCGGATCGAGCGGCGGCGGATCGACGGGCGGCGAATAAGGCGTCGGAGTCGGGGTCGGCGTCGGAGTCACAGTTGGTTTGGGAGTCGGAGTTACGGTTGGTTTTGGCGTTGGCGTCGGAATCGGCTTCGGACTCGGTGCCGGAATGAGCGTTGGCGTTGGAGTCGGGGTGGGTGTCGGAGTCGGAGCGGCGGCCACGGTGCGGAGCTTCGTCACAAAGGCGTCGCTGGCGCCTCGGTATGTCGTCTGAAACGCGCCCGACGTGACCGGGAAATTTCCCGACTTTGTATACCCTGTCACGTACGCGTTTCCGGATGCATCAATCGCGATTCCGTAGCCACTGTCAACGTTATTTCCACCGAGATAGGTTCCGTAGAGTAGGTTCGAACCGTTCGCGTTGAGCCTCGCGAAGAACGTGTCGCTGCTGCCGCCGTATGCAGTCTGGAACGCACCCGCCGTGACTGGGAAGTTGACGGAATTTGTAAACCCCGTTACATATGCATTCCCCGATGCGTTCACCACAATTCGGGTGCCAACGTCACCGCTACTTCCGCCGAGATACGTGCCATAGACGAGCGCCGTACCGTCTGCGTTCAGTTTCGTGACAAACGCGTCGTAGTCACTGCCGTACGTGGTCTGGAAGGCCTCGGCCGTGACCGGGAAGGAAGAGGACATCGTACGCCCCATTACGTAGGCGTTTCCGGATGCGTCCACGGCGATTCCGTTGCCCCAGTCATCGTCGCTTCCGCCGAGGTACGTGCCATATAGCAGATCCGAACCGTTCGCGTTCAGCTTCGCGACGAGCGCGTCCCAGACGCCGCCGAACGTGGTCTGGAAGGCTTCATCTGTGACCGGGAAGTTTTCGGACTTTGTGTGCCCGGTCACGTACGCATTCCCGGATGTGTCCACTGCGATTCCGGCACCCTCGTCCCACCCGAATCCGCCGAGGTAGGTGCTATAGACGAGAGCCGCACCGTTCGGGTTCAGTTTCGCGACAAATAAGTCGTAGGTACCACCAAACGTGGTCTGAAAAGCTGCTGCCGTAACCGGGAAATTGGCGGACGCTGTATACCCCGTCACGTAGGCGTTTCCGGACGTGTCCACCGCGATTCCGAGGCCTGAGTCCCACATGTCTCCGCCGAAGCGGGTGCAATAGACGAGATCCGTGCCGTTCGCGTTCAGTTTTGTGACGAATAGGTCATAGAAGATGAACTCGGTCTTGAAGGCTCCAGCCGTGATCGGGAAGTTGAAGGACCCTGTATATCCGGATACGTAGGCGTTTCCGGATGCATCCACTGCGATTCCCCAGCCTACGTCATATTCGCTTCCGCCAAGGTACGTTCCATAGAGCAGTGCCGTCCCGTTCGCGTTCAACTTCGCGACGAACGCGTCGTACCAGCCTCCGAATGTGGTCTGGAACGCCCCCGGTGTGGCCGGGAAAGTGGCGGAATTTGTACCCCCCGTCACGTAGGCGTTTCCAGATGCGTCCACCGCGATTCCCCAGCCATTGTCCTCGTTGCTCCCGCCTAGGAATGTCCCGTAGATCATATCTGCCGCTCCGGCCCCTCTTGTGGGCGTTCGATCGTTTGGCAGTCGCGCCGCGAACGGACGGAGAATCTCCTCTCCAGCGACGACGGGAACAGGAATGTCGACGGCGCTTGCGGACGAACTTTCCGCAGTCTTCCGCCCCGAACGGTATTCGAGGCCGAAGAGCGGAATGATCACGTCGCCGATCTCCGTCGCGCACCGGATCGTCTCCGAATCGCATTCGAGTCCTTCGGCCCCCTCGATCCGCACCGCGGCCTTCTCGAAGAATTTCGCCGCTCGCGCCCTGCCCGAATCCCTCACGACGAAGCGGGGCGCGAGAGCGCCGCCGCGTCCCGCGATTTCGAGATCCACGCCGGGGTAGATGTCGACATACCGGACGCCGCTCCAGACAGGGACGTCCGGATTCCACTTCTCCGGATCGTTTCCTCTGAAGTACGAGATTTTCGTCTGGATCCGTCCGAAGGGCTCGATCTTCGGGCTGTCGTTTCCTCCGGGGAACGTGAGCTTCAGAGCGATGCCCTTCCTCGGACTGTCGGATTCCGTTTTTCCTGTGCGTCCGTCACGGAGAGCGCTTTCTGATGTTTCGCCCGCCGGTCCGCCGGACGTCTTTTCGTCCGCCTTTTCCGGCTCCATCGCGGTGATCCAGAGGGCGTCGTCTGCGATCCAGACGGTCATGCCGCGTCCGGCGACCTGGTAGCGCGCCCCGTCGCTGAACTGCCCCGCGTTCTCCACGACGATCAGCGGAGCGCCGCCGTCGGCCGTCGCGGGGAACGGGCATAACAGGGCGAAAAGTACCGTCAGGAGGATAAGGATGCTTCTTCCGCAAACGCCGTCCGCGATCCGACTCCACGAGAGGCGATTCATCAAGAATTTCTACCCCCTTTGAATTTACTTCCGCAGTGAACACCGAACGATTCACCCCTTTGAGCGTCCACAATCCTTTTTTGTTGGAAACTCGGAACAGGGCTCATCTCGAATGGCGCTCTGCGTTCATTGGAACGAGATCATTAGAACGATATACTATGGATGCTAGCACTTCAGTTCCAACTTTGCATTAAGTACAAAATGATTCATATTTTTCTGTTCTCTCGGAATTTCGATGCGATGTTGAACGGTCTGAAGCTTCCGTGTCGGCGCAAGGGATTCCGAACGACGAAATGCAGAGGGCCCGGGGAAATCCTCCCCCGGCCCCTCGCGTCGTCAGTTTCTTCTGTGGAACTTCATCCTGGTATTTTTTTCCCGTTTCCCGCGGATTCCCGCCAATGTCGCAGACATGAGGAGAAGTGTCGCTATCAGTCCCGCTCTGGAATCGAACCATCCCTGTTTCGATTCCGTCTCAGACGATCCCGTCGTTCCTCGTCATCCGTTCCGCAGGACGGTCTTTGTCGTGGCCGAGTTTCCGCTCGCGGCTATGTCCGCCCACGTTCTCGTGCCTCCGGATATGCTCTACGCTCCCGTTAGGGTCGAAGGCGTCAGGTATTTCGCGCCCGTCAGCGGCGCGGGCCGACGAACAGCAGCGGCGCGAGAAGCAGCATCCCCAGCGGCCAGACGACCGAGCACCCGTGCCCTCCCGTATCGCCGGGGCGAGGCGTCGGCGCTGTCGCGCCGTCGGGGATCTCGATCGTCATGACGGTCATCGCGACGCGAACGATGCCCGCCGTGTCGTTCCAGTCGTACGAGAGTCCGTCGGAAACCGTTATCTTCACGCTCTTTTCGGCCTTCCGCGAAAAGGACGCAACGCCCTCGCGCGCATTCACCGCTCCGGAGTCCGTGATGACGAGCACGCGCTCCCATTTCTTCGACCCGCGATCGAGCAGGAGGGCGAGATACTGCGTCCGCCAGCCGTCTTCGCCGTCGTGGGTTCCTTCCGGGAAGCTCGTCGTGAAGCTCCCCTGCGAGACGCCGGGCTTGAGCGTCATCTCCACGACGCTCGCGCGAGACCGGACTTCGGACAGCGGAGCGTCGCTGTCGTCGTCGGCCGCCCTTCCCGCGAGCGCGTGAGCGCCGGACTCGCCGGACGTGAGATTCTCCTGCAGGTAGATCGCGACGGTATAGAGCGCCTTGTTGAAGAGCTCCTCCGTCAACGCCCCGGTCCCGATTGCATCCACGAGAGCGGGATCCGCTTCGAGGAGCAGTTTGCCGAGATGCTCGACCAGCGCGTACGCATCTTCCAGAAGGGCCTTGTCCCCCGGAGTCAGGGCGGTCGGGTCTGCTTCCGACAACATCTCAAGCGTGAGCTTGAGCGTCAGGAGGTCGTTCTCGTCGATGCCGAGGATGTTCATCGCTTCGAGGAGGGCCTTCTGGTCCGGATCGAGCGGCGGCGGGTCGACGGGCGGCGAATAGGGCGTCGGGGTCGACGTCGCTGTCGGCGCCGGAGTCGATGTCGGAGTGGGGATTGGCGTCGGCGTGGAGGTCGGCGGAGCGGGAATCGACGTCGGCGTCGGATTCGGGGTCGGCGTGGGAGTCGGAGACGCGCCCCAGGGAATCTCCGTTCCGTTCGAGGAGTATTGATAGATCTTTCCGTCTGTCGTTCCCGCGACGAGAAGTCGATTGCTCGTAGGCTGGTAGGCGATGTCGCCGCGCGCCCCCGGCAATGTGACGAATGTCGTCAGCGTTTGGCCTTGGCCGTAGGTTCGCTTTTGAATCGTGTTGTTGCCGGTATTGTTGACGTAGGCGTTCGTGTTCGGGTCGAATGTGATGCTTCGATAATTGCTTCCCTCTGACGGAAAGAGGGGGTCCTTCTGCCAGTCCGATGAGACGTTATCGTCAGAGATCATTATGGTCGAGTAGATCGCGTCGGTGTATGCCGCGTAGAGATAATAGTACTTGGTCATATCGGACGTGATCGTCCTGACAGACGTGTCCCGGAATTTGTCGGGCGATGCCGTCGCCGGAGCGTTGCAGTATTTATCCCATGATATCGCTCCGGTCATCTTTTTCCACACAACTCCATTGGCGTCGACGACGAAGAAACATCGCCCCGACCCCGATCCGTTGAAGCTCATGGATCTCGGCGGTTGGGCGAATCCCTGTCCCGCCGTCGGAAGATCGATTTTCGTCCCGGCGGAATCGCCCGTATCCGCATAGTATGGATGGATGCCGTCATCCTGAAGCAGGTAGAGCGAGTTCGTCTCCCCGTCCATGGATTGTCCGCGCACGCGTCCTTCGAAGGCGCCTCCCCGCGACGCCTTGCCTGACAGTCCGGCTCCGCCCGCGCCCGTGTCGCAGGAGTCGGGGCTCGCGCAGTGGAAGTCCGGGTCGCGTGTTCCGTCGCCGAAGTAGTGAACGATCTCCCATCCGCCGCAGCTCAGCGGCATGTGCGCCACATAGAAGCTGTCGCCGCTGCCTGCGATGATGTGGTCGGGACTGACGAGCCCCGAGGGGCCGAGCGCATCGGCGGGCGGCGCAAATGCGATCATGGCGGCGGCGAACAGAAGAACGCACGCCGTTCCGCCGTCGTCTTCCTCCGGGTTTCACGCATACGCCGTTCTCGCTCAGAATCGGTTTCACACACTCTCTCCCCCTCGCCTGTGCGAAAAGTCCGTCCATTCATTTGGGAAAATTCCTAAAAAGACATTTTGTATAACTATATTCGAGAGACAGGGGGGAAGGCAAGGGGGTACGTGCGCCGGATTTATGAATATTCCGGGAAGGGAATGCACGTATCGGCGTCAGAAACGAAAGGCCCGGCGAAGGATCGTTCCCTCCGCCGGGCCTTTTTGTTCCGGGAGCGTCGCCGCCTTACTTTTTCACGACGTTCTTGATGAAGAGGAGTTCGAGCGGGGATTCGATGAGCCCTTCGATGTTCGCCCTGCGGCCGTTGACGTTGTCCAGAACGTACAGCGTGATCCACGCGGCCTCGCCGACGATGATCTCCTGGGCCTTCGTGTAGGCCTCGATGCGCTTTGCGGGGTCGTTCTCGACCATCCCGATGTCGATGAACTTGTCCGCTTCGGCGTTCGAGTAGAAGGAGCGGTTGTTGCCGCCCGGAACCCACTGATTCGTGTGGAACATCGGACGCAGCACCCAGTCGGCGTCTCCCGTGGAGGGCGACCAGCCCATCAGCAGCATCTGGGATTTGTTCTCGTCCGGCTTTCTCGCGCTCTCCGAGAGGAACGCCGCCCAGTCCATCGTCGAGAGCTTCACGTCCGCGCCGACGGCCTTGAGGTACGCCTGGATGGCCTCTGCGACCTTATAGTCCATCGGATAGCGGCCGCTCGGCGACCAGAAGGTGACTTCAAGCTTCTTGCCGTCTTTGTCGAGGATCTTGTCGCCGTCGGAGTCCTTCCATCCGGATTCGGCGAGCAGCGCCTTCGCCCTGGCCGGGTCGTACGCGTACCCCTTGACGGGCGCGTAGCCGTTGACGGCGAACGCCATCGGGGAGTCGATCGGGCGGGCGAAGCCCTTCATGATGCTCTTGCAGATCGCGTCCCGGTCCACGGCGTAATTGAACGCCCGGCGGACGTTCGGGTCCTTCAGGATGGGGTGCAGGGCGTTGATGGCCACGTACATGACGCGCATGCCCGGCTGGATCGTCAGTTTGATGTTCGTGTCGCTCTTGAGGCGCTCGACCTCGAACGTGGCGATCCGTTCGGCGATGTCCAGCTCGCCGGTTTCGAGCTGCATGGTCCGGGCGTTGTCGTCGGGGATGGTCATGAAGACGGCCGTGTCGACCTTCGGCTTGCCCTCGCGGTATTTGTCGAAGGCCATCAGCGTGATGTTGTCGCCCTTCTGCCAGCTCACGAACTTGAACGGGCCGGTTCCCGAGGGGTTTTTCTTGATCTCGGCCTTCGCGTCGATCAGCGTCGGGTCGATGACGAGTCCGGCCGTGTGGCACATCGTGTGGATGAACGGGCCGAACGACTGGCTCAGGACGAACTGCACGGTCTGGGGATCGACGACCTTGACTTCGGAGAGGATGGGCTTGAAGAGCGAGGTCCGCTTGTAGTTGCCGCCGATGAGCCGGTCGAAGTTCTTCTTGACGGCCGCGGCGTCGAACGGAGCGCCGCTGTGGAAGACAACGCCCTTCTTGAGATGGAAGGTCCACGTTTTTCCGTCCGGGGTGACCTCCCACGTGTCCGCGAGGCGCGGCGCGACGACGAGCTTGTCGTCCTTCACGTCGAAGCCGACGAGTCCCTCGTAGATGTTGTGGCAGACCTCTTCGGACGGGTTGTCCGTGATATTCTGGGGATCCAGTTCGACCGGCTCGGCTCCCTGGCCGATCTTGAGAACGGTTCCCGCGGCGAACGCCGGAAGCGCGGCGAAGACAAGAACGAACGCACAAAGTATCACAATCCGGAAACGGGATTTCATTGGGTTGCTCAACCTCCTTCAGGATAGGGGTTCGTTGTCCTGCTTTCCTCGATCTCGCCGATGCGATGACAGGCCGCGAAATGCCCCGGCTCCACCTCCCTCCACTGGGGTTCTTCCTTCGTGCATCGGTCCTCCGAATATCGGCATCGCGTATGGAAACGGCACCCCGGCGGCGGGGTGAGCGGACTCGGGATGTCTCCCGCGATGATCTTTTTCTCCATGCGCTCATCGGTGACGAAGGGCTTCGGGACGCTCGAAAGCAGCGCCTGCGTGTAGGGGTGCAGGGGACGGGCGAAGAGCGCTTCCTTGCGCGCCGTTTCCACGAGCCGGCCGAGATACATGACGGCCGCCCTGGTGCTCGCGTGCCGGATGACGGCCAGATTGTGCGAGATGAAGAGATACGCGAGGCCGCGCGCGGCCTGGATGTCCTGCAGCAGGTTCAGGATCTGCGCCTGGACGGAGACGTCGAGCGCCGACGTCGGCTCGTCGAGGACGACGAGTTCCGGATCGGACGCGAGCGCGCGGGCGATGGCGATGCGCTGCCGCTGGCCGCCCGAAAACTCGTGGGGATAGCGCGTCATCTGGTCCTCCCGGAGGCCGACCTCCCGCA
This sequence comes from uncultured Synergistaceae bacterium, assembly GCA_964451935.1. Lineage (GTDB taxonomy): Bacteria > Synergistota > Synergistia > Synergistales > Aminobacteriaceae > CALFXN01. The sequence continues at coordinate 32,102 of CAYVKE010000002.1, forward strand.
TGAGCGCGCCGACACGCGCCCCGATGTCGCGGCCGTGCGCGAGTCCGTGGATTTCGAGCACCCGGCCGATGATGTCGCGGATGATCATTCGCGGATTCAGCGACGCGAAGGGGTTCTGGAAGACGATCTGGGCCTTCCGGCGGAAGATCCGCGCGTCGTCGCCCGTGTAGTCCTCTATCGGGCGGTCGAGAAAGCGGATTGTTCCGGATGTCTTTTCGAGCAGTCCGAGGCAGAGCATTCCGACCGTGGACTTGCCGCTGCCCGATTCGCCGACGAGCCCGAGGGTCTCCCCGCGTTCGATGGAGAGCGTCACGCCGTCCACGGCGCGGAGGAGGGCCTTCCGCCCGCCGAAGAGGCCTCCGGTCCGGACGGGGTAGAGTTTGACGAGATTCTCAGCGTCCAGTACGGGCATGGCAGGCCGCCTCGTGTCCGGGTCGGATTTCGGCAAGCGCGGGGCGTTTCTCCGCGCAGACGGGAAGCGCTTCGGCGCAGCGTTCGCGGAACTTGCACCCCTGCGGAAGGTTCATGAGGTTCGGCAGCGTTCCGGGGATGACCGCGAGCCGCCCCTGGTCCCTGTCGAGACGCGGAATCGCGCCGAGAAGCCCTCTCGTGTACGGGTGCTGCGGATCGTCGAACAGGTCGCGCACGCGCGCGGTTTCGGCGATGCTTCCGGCGTACATCACGGTGACTCGGTCGGCCATCGAGGCGATGACGCCGAGGTCGTGCGAGATCAGCAGGACGCTGCTCCCCTCCTCGCGCTGCAACCGCCGGATCAGCGTGAGGATCTGCGCCTGGATCGAGACGTCGAGCGCCGTGGTCGGTTCGTCCGCGATCAGGAGCTTCGGCCCGCACGACAGGGCCATCGCGATCATCACGCGCTGCTTCATCCCGCCGGACATCATGTGCGGATACCGGTTCACGGACGTCTCGGGATCGGCGATGTTGACCTTGCGGAAGAGATCGAGCACCCGGGCGCGAAGGGGTTCGCGCGCGATCGACGGCTCGTGCGTGACGATCGCCTCGCCGACCTGGAAGCCGGTCGTGAAGACGGGGTTCAGGCTGCTCATGGGATCCTGGAAGATCATCGCCATGTCGCGTCCGCGCATCAGCCGGACCTCCTCATCGGACATCGACAGGATATCCCGGCCGTCGAAGAGGATCTCTCCCGACACGATGCGTCCGGGCGGCGTCGGGATCAGGCGCATGACGCACGACGCGGTGACGGACTTACCGCACCCCGTCTCGCCGACGAGGCCGAGGATTTCGCCGGGCGCGATCGAAAAGCTGATGTTTTCGAGCGCCCTGACGACGCCCGCTTCGGTGTGGAAGTGAACGGTCAGGCCGGAAACCGACAGAAGCGGCGGCGTCATGGCGCTACTCCTTCAGGCGCGGGTTCAGCGCGTCCTGCAACCCGTCGCCGAAAAAGTTGAAGCCGAGCACCACGAGCATGATCGAGAGGCCCGGAAAGACCGCTACCATCGGGGCGCTCCGGAGGTACATCCGCGCGTTGCTGAGCATCGTGCCCCACTCGGGCTCGGGCGGCTGTACGCCGAGGCCGAGGAAGCCCAGTCCCGCCGCCGTGAGCAGGACCGTGGCCATTCGCAGCGTCGTCTGGATGATGATCGGAGAGATCGCGTTGGGCAGCACGTAGCGCAGGATGATCGACGACTGGTTCTCCCCGATGGCGCGCGCCGCGGTGACGTAGTCGTTCTGTCTGACGGAGATGACCGAACCGCGCGTGATCCGGGCGAACTGCGGGATCGAATAGACCCCGATCGCGATGATGAGGTTCCGCAGGTCCGGCCCGAGCATCGCGACGATGGCGAGCGCGAGCAGGATCCCCGGAAACGCGAGAAGGACATCCATCACGCGCATGATCGCTTCGTCGAGCCGGCCGCCGAAGTATCCGCCGAGCGCGCCGAGAAAGACTCCGATGACGAGCGCGATGCAGACGGAAAAAAACTGGATGATCAGCGACGTCCGCGCGCCGAAGATGATTCGCGACAGGATGTCGCGTCCGAACTCGTCGCAGCCCATCGGATTCCCGGCCGATATCGGGGCGAAACTTCTGGAGAGGTCCTGCGCCGTCGGGTCGAAGGGCGCGATGTGCGGCGCGAACGCGGCGATGAAGAGGTAGCCCAGGATGATGGCGAGTCCCGCGACGGCGATCGGATTGCGCAGGATGCGGCGGGCGACGAGCGAGCCTTGCGACCGGTCAGCCATTGTATCGGATCCTCGGGTCGAGGACGGCGTAGAGAATGTCCACGGCCAGGTTGACGAAGACGAAGAGCAGGGCGATGATCACGAGCGCAGCCTGGACGACGGGCAGATCGCGCGCCAGGATCGACGTGACGAGCAGCCGCCCGATCCCCGGCCAGGTGAAGACCGTCTCCGTCAGCACCGCTCCCGCGAGAAGCTGCCCGAACTGGAGTCCGACGACCGTAACCGTGGGGATGAGCGCGTTGCGGAGCGCGTGCCGGTTGACGACGAGCCGTCTCGTGAGTCCCTTGGCCGCGGCCGTCGTGATGTAGTCCTGCCGCAGGACGTCCAGCATGCTCGAACGCGTCATGCGGGCGATGATTCCCGTCGAGGCCGTGCCGAGAACGACGGCCGGGAGGATGATGTGCCGGAACGTGCCCATCCCGCCCGACGGGAGCCACATGAGCTTGACCGAGAAGAGCAGCATCAGCAGCAGCCCCCACCAGAACACCGGCATCGAGATGCCGAAGAGCGAGAGGATCGTGGCCGCGTAGTCGATCCAGGATTTCCGGTGCGTGGCCGAGAGGACGCCCGCCGTGACGCCGAGGACGACAGCGACGACGATGCTCGCGCAGGCGAGGATCAGCGTGTTTTTCAGCTTGGGGAGGATGATTTCCATCGCGGGGGATTCAAACCGGAGCGACATGAGCTCGCCCGTGACGAGCCCCTTCACGAACATCGCGTATTGCACGGGAAGCGGACGGTCGAGGCCGAACTTGTGACGCAGCATGTCGACATCTTCCTGCGACGCCTCCACTCCGGCCATCAGCCGCGCCGGGTCGCCCGGCGCCAGGTGCAGAATCAGGAAGGCCGTGAGAGAAACTCCCACAAGGACGGGAATCAGCATCGCGAATCGTCGAAGAATGAATCGGCCCACGGCATCGCTCCCTTTCCAATACGGCCGGAAAATGGATACACTTGCGGATGCAGGACTACAGAGTCATTATACGGCATGAATGATCATTCGTTCAAGCGATGTTTTTTTTTGCATCGTTTCCTGCCGATGGAAGCCGGTTCGGAAAGCGCGGCATCGTTCCTCCGCGGCGGAAGACGAAAAAAGTTCGTCCGGACGGCGCCGGACGAACTTACGGCGGATCGGACGTTCGCGAATCGGCGGCCCGGAATCAGCGTTTGCCGGGGTCGAAATGCAGCAGGTCCTTGAAGATCCCTTCGGGGCGAATCACGAATGTCGCCTGCGGCAGGACGTTCCTCCAGATCTCCATGGACCTGAGGAACTGGTACAGATCGTTGCCCGCGCCGACCGTCGCCTCGGCTATCAGCCGCTGCGCCTCCTTGTCGCCGATGCCGCGGATTTCCTCGCTCTTTCGGAGCGCTTCGGAAACGCGGTGCGTGCGCTCGCGGTCGGCCTTCGACATGATTTCCTCCCGCAGCGCCTTGCCTTCGGAACGCAACTGCGTGGCGATCCGCCTGCGTTCGGTGCTCATCGACTCGTACACGGACTGTTCGTTCTGCTTGGGCAGCGAGACGCGCTTGAAGGCCACGTCTTCGACTATGAGCCCGTAGTCCTTCGTCTGTTCGCGCGCAATGGCGATGATTCGCCGCAGGACTTCCTCGCGTTTGATCGAAAGCAGTTCCTCCATGGTGTTGCTGCTCGCAATGAGCTTGACCGTTCCGTCGATCACGTCGGAAAGGCCGCGCTGCGTCGCGTCCATCGTGCGGAAACGGCTGTAGTACACCTTCGGGTCCGAGATGCGGAAGAGCGCGACGGAGTCCAGGACAAGATTCTTCTTGTCCTTCGTCACCGTATCCACGGGGTCGGAGTCGTACTGGAGGATATAGGCCGGGTATGTCACGAGAACGTCCGAAAACGGAACCTTCATGTGCAGGCCGGGGCCGAGCTTCGCGACGACCTCCCCCCAGCGCACGAGAATGCCCTGCTCGTCGGCGTCGACGACGCACAGGGCCTGCGCGCCGAAGAGAACCACGAGAAGTCCGAAAAGCGCCAAAAGAAGAATCGTTCGAGTCCGTCTCATCGTTGTTTCCCCCTCTCCCGTCACTGGGCCTTCTGCTGCCGGGGCTGCTGCTTCTGCTGCGGCGGAAGCTGCGGTGATCGCCCCGCCTCGTCCGGCATCGGAAGATTTCCCTGATCCCCGAGCGAGAGGAAGTTCACGACATTGTCCTCGACGAACACGATCTTCGCCTTCGACCAGCCCTCGCGGAGGTTTTCCATGTAGATGTTCAGCCGCACGAGTTCCGGGTTGGCGAGGTACGCCTCCTTCAGGCTCGTCAGGCGCGCGGCCTCGCCCCTCGCGGCGGCCACGCGGCGGTCGCGGTAGGCCTCCGCGTCGTTGAGGATCCGCGACACTTCGCCGACGGCCTTCGGCACGACGTCGTTGTAGTATTCCTCGGCGCGCAGGACGTCCCGGTCCTTCTCGGCCTTCGCGGTGGTGACGTCGTTGAGCGCGTCGATCACGGCCTGCGGCGGGAGGACGTCCTGCAAGGTCACGGCCGTAACGGCGAGGCCGGATTGGATCGCGTCGTAGCGCGTCTGGATGGTCTTTTTCGCGTCGCGCTGGATCGCTTCGCGTTCGACGGTCAGAACGTCGTCAAGCTCGCGCGAGGCGACGACCTCTCGCATGGAAGATTCCGCCCAGTTCCGGACGATGCTTGACGCATCCCGGTTTCGCATCAGATTCATGAAGTATTTCAGCGGGTCCGCGATGCGGAACTGGAGCGCCCACTCCACGCGGACGATCTTGTTGTCCCGCGTCAGCATGGCCTGTTCGATCGGAACGTCCTCGTACTGCGCGGGAGGGCCCTCGCGGACGGTGCGGAAACCGAATTCCTGCCGCAGGATCTTTCCCGTCCGGATGGGGTAGAGGGAGTCCAGGAAGGGCAACTTCGTGTGAAAGCCCGGCCCCTTGACGCCGACGGGCGTTCCGAGCCGGATGAGGACCGCCTCGGACCCTTCCGGAACCGTATAGAACACGCCGGTGAAGGCCATCAGCAGCACCAGGATTCCTCCGCAGGCGACGAGAAGCTTGCCGAAGGGGAACCCCGAAAAACGTCCGCGGACTTTCGAGAGAAAGGTAAAGCCCGAGTCGCCGTCGTCCTGCGGCGTTCCCCTGCGTTGCAGGCGATACCGGATCAGCGCGACGGCGATATAGACGATCAGCGCGCACAGAGACAAAAAGAAAATGGCGAACAAGAGATCATCCCCCTTCGGGATTCGTTCAAAGAATCGTTCCCCCCGGACGAAAGCGCATGCTGCCGGCTTTCGGTCCGGCGAAGTTTCACGAGAGCGCCATATATTTATACAGCATCGCGGGCGATCCCGCCGGAGAAAGATCGGTTCCGCTCCGTTCCCGTCAGCCGGAACGGACAGGAAGAGGCCCCGTCTCCGGCTTCCGGCAAGGACGGGGCCTCTTCCATGTGAGGGGTCTTACACCCCTGGAGCGCTATTTTCGGAGCAGAAGCGCCGGAACGAACAGCAGCAGCGCGAGCGGGGCGCCTTCGGCCGCGGCCGCAGAGCATCCGCCACCGCTTCCCTTGTCCCCCTGCGTGACGGTCGGCGTGGTCGCGACGGTCTTCGTGAACGCCTTGAGGCAGACGCTCCCCGTCGGGTCTTCCGCCGTGAAATCCGTCCAGGCGGAGCCGTCCGTGCTGATGAAGCTCTCGCCGGGGTTCGCGGTCGCCTTCTCGCTGTACCCCTCGACGAAACATTCAATCGGGATGGGGTAGTCGAAGCCGGGCGTGGTCAGGCGCACGACGACGGAAAACCGCTCGCCGTTCGTGAGCGGGACCTCCGCGGGCAGGGCGACCGTGTGGTATCCCGGAGTCGCGATTGATCCCGTCACGGGCGCGGTCGCGAGCGTCCCCGAAACGGGGTCGCCCGAAGCGACGCCGGTATAGATGCGAACCTCGTACGTCGAATTCGGGCTTCCCGTATAGAAGCTCACCGCCGTGAGGTTCTCGCGTGCGCCCGCCTTTCGGGCGGAGCCGTTCCCGGCGACGAAGACGTTGGCGAACCACCCCTCGGGGCCGTCTCCTCCCCAGGATCGCGTCCAGCCCAGCGGATCGTGATAGTAGACGGAGTCGTCGCTCGTCACTGGCCCAACGACGAAAGCGACCCCCTCCATGCGCGACGTGTCGCTGTAGGACAGATGGAAGAAGCCGTTCTCTCCCCAATCCGGGCCCCAGCTGTTCTTGACGATCCACGCGCCGTCCGCCGGAGCGTCCGGGCTGAAGAGCGTCCTGTCGAACGCGTCGTCCCATCCGACGAGGAGCACGCCGTGGTTCGGCTCGTGATCGCCGTTGAAGTGATACGCGCGAGTCTCGGGGGCGTAATACGCGTCCGCGTAATAGAATGAGAACGCGAGCCCGCCGTATTCCATGAGGGCGCTCTTGACATCCGCGTCTCCGGTCCGGAACGGCGTCCCGAGGAGATAGTGGACATCGGTCAGGTGCTTCCGGGTTGTGTAGTCCGACCAATGGCCCGTCGGGCGCTTGTCGGAGTAGGGGCAATCGGCCGTGTCGACGGGGCCGGTCCGGCGGGAGAGGAGCGCCGCGGCCTCCCAGAAGCTGCCGTCCTGGTCGAGAACCGGATCGCGGAGCGGATCGACGGGCTTCGTCGTGAACGAATCGTCGCCCGTGAAGGTGAACCAGGCGAGATGCATCTCCGAGAAATCCGGCGACTCCGCGCCGAGCGCGCCCGAGCCGCGCAGGAGGACGGACTCGACGGAGCCGATCGTCGCGAATGCCCAGCACGTGCCGTGGGGTTTCTGGTTCTTCACGTGCGTCACGAATCCGAGCGGCCTGAGGTCGTACGAGGCGGGAAGCGTCCGGGCATCCTGCGCCGTTCCGGCCATGCCCTTCAGATGGGACAGGTCCAGCGGCGAGGGAGCGTACCCGGTCGGGTGGTCCCGTTGAATCGTTCGACCCCCGGCGATCGAAGCCTGTTCCCTGTGCTTCAGAAACGCCGGGTTCAGCGGGGCGTAGCGACCCGCCCACGCAACGGCGACCGAGGGACCCGCCGCCGACCAGCAAATCGCGGATACGCAAACGAGAATACGGAATAGAGCGCCGAAACGACATTTCATGTCACATCACCCCTTCGTATGGAAACATACGTATTCTACTCCCTGCCGGCCGTGCGTCTTTTCCCGTTGTTCCGCCCCGGTTGGGTCGGCGTCGCCCCGGAAAGAAAAAAAAGGCGCAGCCTCCGCTTCCATGCGAAGGCTGCGCCTTTGTACGTAAAGTAATGAGTCGACCCGGAACGAAACGGATTACTTCCGGGTCAGGAACAGCGGAACGAACAGCAGCAGCGCGAGCGGGGCGAACGAGGCCGCCGTGCTGCACCCGCCGCCGCTGCCCTTGTCCCCCTGCGTCGCGGTCGGCGTGGTCGCGACGGTCTTCGTGAACGCCTTGAGGCAGACGCTCATGGTCCCGTTATGATACAGAGACGCGTCTTCCCAGGTCGTTCCGTTCGCCGAAATGTACCCCTCGCCGGCGCTCGCCGTCGCGGCGTCGGAGTAGCCCGTGACCGCGTATTCGACGGGGATCGGGTACAGGTAGCCCGGCGTCCGCAGGCGAACGACGACGGTGAAGCGCTCCCCGGCCGAAAGCGTCGGCGCGCTGTCGAGCGCGATCGTGTGGTAGCCCGGCGCGTCCAGAACTCCGACTTTCGGACCGGAGACGAGCGTGCCGCTCGCCGGATCCCCGGCGCTGCCGCCGCGGTAGACGCGGATCGCGTACTCGGAATCGGGGGCCCCCGCATAGAAGCTCACGGCCTTCAGCGACTCCGCGGTCGCGCCTCCCGTCGCGGCGGTTTTCGAGAGCGGCGACGACGGCGTCCCTGCGGTAAAGACGTTCGCGAAGAAGGCCGTGTCGGAGCCCGGATATCCGTGTCCGTTGACCCATCCGAGCGGGTCAT
>CAYVKE010000002.1:40263-77578 GCA_964451935.1 uncultured Synergistaceae bacterium
GGATCGCGTATTCGGTGTCGGGCGCTCCCGCATAGAAGCTCACGGCTTTCAGCGACTCCGCGGTCGCGCCGCGTTCGGCGGCCTTCCGGAGCTGGGATGACGGCGTCCCTGCCGTGAAGACGTTCGCGAAGGAGGCCGTGTCGGAGCCCGGATATCCGTGTCCGTTGACCCATCCGAGCGGGTCATGGTCGTAGACCGCCTCGTAGTTCGCCGTCGCCTCCGTGACGTAGGCCGTTCCGCTCCAGAGCACGCCGCTGTAGTAGGAAATCCGGTAGTAGCCCGCGTCGCCGACATCCGTTCCCCAGCTGTTCTTGAAGATCCACGCGCCGTCCGCGGGCGGCATGTATCCGGCGCCGTCGTCGCCGCTGACAAGCATGTTTTCCTTCGGGTACGCGTCGTCCCAGCCGACGAGCAGAACGGCATGGTTCGCTTCGAGCGTTCCCTGTCCCGCGGGATGGTAGAAGGCGTCCTTCGACGCGTTCATGTACCGCGCGAGCGCGTCGTACACGAGAACCACGCCCCCGCAGGTCTGAAGCGCCGTCTTCACGTTCTCGACGAACGCCTCGTGGGCCGGGAGGTCGAACTGCTGAAGCCCAAGCGAGGAATACGGACCGCCAAGATAATACGCATTTTGCAGATGTCGCAGAACCGCTTCGTTTCCTGTCGGGAGACGGTCCGGCGATATCTCGGCGGGGCTGCCTGGGAATGGCCCGTAGGGGCATTCGTCTTCCGCGACCGGACCGACCCATCGGGCGAGGGCCGCGACGGCCTGCCAGTCCCATCCGCCCTGCTGGAAGACGTTCTGGTTCGGAGCGTACGGTTGCGCCGGGTCGTTGTCGTAATATTGCTGTGTCGATGTGAATGGCGTCGGCGCCTTGTAGACGTACCACGAAAGATGTTGCGGCGACAGGCTCAGGGCGTCGCCGCCCTGCGTGAGGATGTTCGATTCGATCGAGGCGAGCGCGGCGTGCGCCCAGCATGTTCCGGCCATTTCCTGGTCGCGGACGGGCGTGACGCGGCCCAGGCTCCGCAGGTCGAACGACACGGGGAATGTCGCCGTGCGGGAAAGCGTCTTCCCGAAGACGCGTTTTCCGGCAATATGCGACAGGTCGAGCGGGCCGGGACGATAGCCCGTCGTTCCGGCCCCGCCGGCGCTTGTGTGTCCGCGCGACTCGAGAAACTCCGGCGCGAGCGGAGCGGAGCGCGACGAAAGCGCGATTGCGGGCGTGCAGAACAGGCTCACTGCGAGAAGGGGAAGAGCGAAGAATGTGGTCCGTCTCATGTTCCCAAACCTCCTTGTGGAATACGTGTCGTGGAACGGTTTTTTGTTTGCGGGTGATCGCTCCGGTTCAGGGACGGGAACGAGCATCTGTCCGATGTTTCCGGGGCGCTCTTCGGAACGCGGCTAATCGATTGTATCGACGGGACCGGTCCGGCTGGCGGGTGCATCCCTGAAGAGATGCTTTTTGTAATTGTACAGCGCCGCGTCGGATTTGTGACGACAGCAGCGCGGATCGCAACGGAAATCCGACGAATGCTCTTCTTTCGGGAGGAGCCGGACATTCCGGGGTCAAAAAACACGTATTTCGCGTGGTGCGGAGGCGTTGAGGCCGTGCTGGGCGCAAGAGCCGCGGCGCAGGCGATGGGCCCTGTCGCGAACATTCCATCATATTTTCGGCATGGATTCCATTTTTTCGTACGAATTATGTGATTATCTGCTATTATTTCCCTGGGAAAGAGGTGACGCCGGATGTACCGAAAAGCCATTGAATCGCTCCGGGCATGGAAAAAGTCGCCCAGACGAATTCCGCTTATTCTTCGGGGAGGGCGACAGGTCGGCAAGACGTGGCTCATGGAGGAATTCGGCAGGCGCGAGTACGAAACATGCGCCTATATCAATTTCGAGGGCAACGATCGCATGCTGCGGCTTTTTTCGGGGGACCTCGACGTGTCGCGGATTCTCTCCGGATTGCGGCTCGAGACGGGATGCGCAATCGATCCGGAAAAGACGCTCATCGTCTTCGACGAGATCCAGGCTGTCCCGATGGCGCTGACGAGCCTGAAGTATTTTCAGGAAAACGCGCCGGAGTATCACGTCATTGCCGCGGGATCGCTTCTTGGCGTCGCGCTGCATCCGGAAACGTCGTTCCCTGTCGGGAAGGTGGATTTTTGCGACATCGCCCCGCTGGATTTTTCGGAGTTCCTGCGGGCGATGGGGAAAGAAGAATTCCTCTCCGTTCTTGAAAAAGGCGAGTGGGAGATCGTTTCGAGCTTCAGGGACACGTTCGTCGAGCTTCTGAAACAGTATCTGCTTATCGGCGGCATGCCGGAAGTCGTGTCGGTCTTTTCCGAGACGCGCGGGTTCGAAGAAGCCCGAGCCATTCAACGGAGAATCCTGGCGGCGTACGAACAGGACGTCTCGAAACACGCGCCGAATGAAGCCGTTCCGAGGATCCGAATGCTGTGGAATTCGATCCCTTCCCAGCTCGCCCGCGAAAACAGAAAGTTTCTGTACGGGCTTGTTCGCGAGGGGGCCAGGGCGCGTGAATACGAGCTGGCCTTGACATGGCTGATCGATTGCGGATTGGTCCATCGCGTGAAACGGGTGACGAAACCCGGAATGCCGCTTCGTGCGTATGAAGAGCTTTCCGCTTTCAAACTGTTCCTTCTCGATGTCGGCCTGCTGTCGGCCATGACGGAGCTTGATCCGAAGACGCTGCTTGACGGCAGCCGGATCTTTGAAGAATTCAAAGGGGCGCTGACGGAGCAGTATGTGTTGCAGCAGCTGAAAGCGACGGACGCGCTTCCCGTGAATTACTGGTCCGCGGATTCCGGAACGGCCGAGGTGGACTTCGTGATCCAGTCGCACGGCCTCATTGTGCCGGTCGAGGTCAAGGCGGCCGAGAACCTCAAGGCGAAAAGCCTGAGAGTCTACCGGGAAAAATTCGCGCCGGAAATCAGCGTTCGGACATCATTATCCGATTTTCGCAGGGAAGCCTGGCTGGTCAACATCCCGCTCTACGGCATTTCGCAGATTCAAAAGCAGATCGGGCGGAGCTGACGCGCCTGCGCGATTTTCCTCACGAGAAAACACCTTCCCGGGCTTCCATTGCTTTTCACCGATGCTCTCCGCGTCGGTCAATTCCGGCGAAGAGCCGCATGGAACACCTCCCGCGAGGGAGCGTGCGTTCTCCGGAATTGACCGTTGTAGTGCGTTTATCGCGTTTTCTTTCTCCGATTCAGGAACAGCGGAACAAAGAGAATCAGCGCGAGCGGCGCGAACCCCGCGGCGGTTGAGCACCCGCCGCCGCTTCCCTTGTCGCCGGGAGTCGGGGTTGCGGTTGCGGTATTCGTGAAGGCCTTGAGGCAGACGCTCATCGTTCCGCCGTGAAGCGGCTGCGCGTCCTCCCACGTCGTCCCGTCCGCCGAGATATATCCCTGGTCGGCGCTCGCCGTCGCGGCGTCGGAGTACCCCTCGATGGCGTATTCCACCGGAATCGGGAGGTCGTAGCCCGGCGTCCGGAGGCGGACGACGACGGCGAAGCGCTCGCCGTTTGAAAATGTCGGCGTCGCGGTGATCGCGACCGTGTGGTATCCCGGCGTGTCCAGCGTTCCCGACTGCGGTCCGGAGACGAGCGTCCCGCTCGTCGGCGCTCCCGCGTCGCCGCCGCGGAAGACGCGAATCATGTACTCGGAGCCGGCGGCCCCGGCGTAGAAGCTGACGGCCTTCAGCGTTTCATGGGTCGTCCCCTTCGCGCGGGGCGTTCCGAGGGGGAGGGACGGCGATCCCGCCGTGAAGACATTCGCGAAGAACGCCGTATCGAGGCCCGGATATCCGTGCGAGTTGACCCATCCGAGCGGGTCGTGGTCATAGACCGATTCGTCCGCCGCCGCCTCGTCCGTGACGTAGGCGATGCCGTGCTTGAGCACGCGGCTGTAGTAGGAGATCCGGTAATAGCCGGACTCGCCGGCCGCCGTTCCCCAACTGTTCTTGAAGATCCACGCGCCGTCCGCGGGGGGCGTGTACCCCGCGCCGTCGTCGCCGCTGACGACCATGTTCTCCTTTGGATAGGCGTCGTCCCACCCGACGAGCGTGACCGCGTGGTTGCTGGACGCGCTTCCCTGTCCGGCGGGCTGGTAGAAGGCGCTGTGCGCCTTGTTCAGGTAGTTCGACAGGGAGCCGTAGGAAAGCGCGAGCGCACCGTAGGTCTGAAGCGCGGTCTTGACGTTGTCGACGAACGCGGCGTGCGCGGGCAGGTCGAACACCTGTCCCGCGGCTTCGGCCGAACCGGCCAGAAAATGCGCGTGCCGCAAAAAGCGACGGGCGGGTTCATTCCCGGTCGGAAGCTCGTCTGCGGTGAGTTCGGTCGGGCTGTAGGGGAACGACCCGTACGGGCAGTCCGCCTCGCCGGCGGGGCCGATCCGGCGTGCGAGGGCCGCGACGGCGAGCCAGTTGCTGCCGCCCTGCTCGAAGACGTTTCTGTTCGGCGGGAACGGTTGCGACTCGTCGCCGTCGAAGTATTGCTGCGATACCGTGAAGTGGACCGGGGCCCTGTAGACGAACCACGCGAGATGCTTCGGCGACAGGCTCGCCGCGCCGCCACCCTGCGTGAGGATGTTCGACTCGATCGAGCCGAGCGGGGCGTGGGCCCAGCACGTTCCCGTCATCTGCTGGTCGCGTACGGGCGTAACGCGGTTCAGGCTCCTGAGGTCGAACGAGAGCGGGAAGGTCGCGGTCCGGGAGGCCGAGTCGCCGAACAGCCGGACGCCGTCGAGGTGCGACAGGTCGAGCGGTCCGGGGCGATAGCCGGTCTTTCCGGCGACCCCCTCGCCGGAAACATGCCCGCGAGACTCCAGAAACTCTGGTGCGAGCGGGGCGGACCGGGATGAAAGCGCGAGCGCCGGAGCGGAGAACAGGAGCATCGCCAGGAAAAGGGTCGGAAGGAACGAGAAACGCCGCATTTGTGTGTGCCTCCTCATAAGGGGGTGAAATAATTGCAAAATATTGTACGGCATAAAAGGAGAAACCGATACGCGCCTGAGCGGCGCGGCGTTCCGGGGGATGACGAAAAAGACACAGCCTCCAAATTGCGACGAAGGCTGTGTCTTTTTTAAGCAATGAATCGTCCGGAATTGAAACGGATTACTTCCGGGTCAGGAACAACGGGACGAAGAGCAGCAGCGCGAACGGGGCGAAGACGCCCGCCGAACATCCGCCGCCGCTGCCTTTGTCCCCGCCGCCGGTGACGGTGGGGGCATTCGTGACGGTCGGGGTGACCGTCGGCGCGATTGTCGTCGTCGGTGTCGGATCTGCGCCGCCGTTGATGGTGCAAGTCATTGTGTCGCCGCCTGCCGAAATATTCGTGATCGAGATGCCCGACGCCGCGGCTTTGCCGCTTTCGGAGGCGGTCGGCGATGTCGGGTAGAAATCGGAGTTCGGCGTGCTTGTCCCGGTGAATGTTCCGTCGCCGACGTAATTCGGGTTCCCGCTGAACCACGTCGTATATTGCGAACCGCGCGTCTTTGTATCGTCCGTCTTCGCGAGATGGGGGCCGTCGGCCTCCGCAGCCATGCACCCCTGATGGGACCCGGGTTTATATTCATTGAAATCGTTGCCGTCGCTGAGGCTGCCCGACCCGATCTCTTCGTCGACATGGAGAATCAGCAAGCCGCCGGGAAAACCGGAGAACCCGCCGCCATTCGTGAAACGCTCGAACCCTGCGTCCCAGCCGGAGAGGCTGCGGACTTCGACGAGGAAATACTCTGTGGCCCTGTGTCCCGATCCGAGCAGCCTGATCGCGGCGTGCGTTCCGTTATACGGTATTCCCAGAGTCACTGCGCCGCTCGATGGCGTCGAGGGCGTCTCCCACCCGAGGTACTGGCGGCACCACGCATCCAGATTGACGGGAGAAGAACCCGCCACGGCGTCCGTCACGGCGCCCCAGCTTCCTCCGGCCATGAGGGAGAAGTTCCCGAGTCCCTCGTTGTTTTTCGAGACGTCGTACATATCGGGCAGCCTGCAGAACTGGTGCCCCAGCTCGTGGCAGATGGTTCCTATCGACATCGGATCCGTCGCATCGTAGTATTCCCCGTTCATGGCCCAGTCTGTGAGAAGTTTTCCCGCGATGAGCACCTGATGTGTGGGGTCGGATCCGTTCCATGATTCCCATGCATGAGCCCAGACGGACGGGGTGAGTGCCCCGGCGGATTCCTCATAGCCCGCGACGATCAGATAGACGCAGAGTTCATCCGGGGTTATTTTCCCGTCCGCGTTCGTGTCGAACGACGCGAAATCGACGCCTGCGGCTGCGGCTTTGTTGACGACGCTCGTGACGAAAGCGACTTCGTTGAGATGTTCCTGGGTCGAACCGTTGCCGCCGTCGACGTCGATGAATCCGTCGGGGTGATTCCCCGAATTCGCATCGCCTGCGACAAGGTTGACCGAGAGCGCGGAAGTTCCGCCCTGGGCCGATTCGATCGTCAGCGTATTTTTGGACTGGTCGGCGTAATACTTCTTGACGGAATTCGTGTCGCCGAACACTCCGTTGCTGTGGATCGCCGGATCGGTGGCGAGCGCCCGGTTCACGAACCCGACGCGGACCAGCAGAATCTTTCGGGCGCCCGAAACAGGCTGCGGTGTCCACGTCGCCCCGCGGGACGAGATTTCCGTCGCTCTATCGCGTGCGGTCTCGCGTATCTCGGGGCGCGCGTGCTTCGTCACGCCGGCAGGCGGCATGACTCCGGTTCTGTAGACGACGCCGGAAGGAACGAGCGTTTCTCCCGATGTGACCGCGAATTCCCAATACCCGGTCGCATCGTTCTGTGCAAGGGAATAGCCTTCAGGATTCTCGACCCAGTGCTGCGACTCGTCTCCACGGGTGTACAGGGTGATCCGCGCGCCGTCGGGTTGCCGGACGACGATGGGGAAGGGGCTCGCAGGAACGGCCCATGCGTTGGGTGCGCCGAAGGCAAGGAGCAGGAGCGTCAGTACGCAAAGACGATATTTTCTCAAGAAACACACGTCCTTCCTCATGTGATATAGACGAAATACCGCTGTTTCGATTTCAGTACCCTGTTTGCGGCGACGGTTTCAGATGAAGCGGCCACCCTTCGGGGGGCGCTTCATCGGGAATATAGGGGATTCCCGAAGGTGCGAGAACGACGACGAGTCTTCTGACCGCATACTCCCAAAAACCGCTCTTGGGGTTCTGTATGACCGAATAGCCGTCTTTCGTTTCCGTCCAATGGAGGCGCTCATCTCCCTTCTGAACGAGCGTGATGGTCTTCCCGTCCGGTTGCTGCGCCCGGAACGGGAACGGACTTGCAGGCGCACGCGCGGAACCGCGCGCAGCCGTATCCGGGTGGAAACGCATCGGCTTCAGGTGTTTCGGAATTCGGGGAGAAGGCGGAATGTCCGCGGTGACGACGATTCCGGAAGGGACGAGGTCGACGGAACGCATGTCCTTCAACGCGTATTCCCAGTAGCCGCTCCCGGAGTTTTTCACCACGGTGTATCCCTCCGGCGTTTCCGTCCAGCGGGCGGACTCGTCTCCTTTTTGAATGACGCGTATCTTCGTTCCATCGGGCTGAATCGCGTCCGACGGGAACGGACCCGCCGGAACGGCCCATGTCGGCGCGCCGGCGCAGAAAAAAAACAGCAGGCACAGGAAAATTCCCTTTTCGACGCTCACTCCGGAACCGCCTCCGTCTCATTTTTTGGTGTGGTCGGTTCACGCTCTGACATAACGCAATCGTATGATAACAAAATAATCTTAAGATCGCTATGGCGTCTATGCGCTATTCGACGGCCGCGTTCTTTGGGGCGTTTGCGCCATTTCGTTTCGCGGCAAGGAATTCCCGCGGCGGTTCCGCTTCAAAAAAAAAACGCCTCATCGGGAGACGATGAGGCGCCGGACAGACGATATTACGTATGAACCCGGAGCAGGGAGCCTAGAACTTCTTCAGGAACAGCGGGACGAAGAGCAACAGCGCAAACGGAGCGAACATTCCTGCCGAGCATCCGCCGCCGCCGCTGCTTCCGCCGCCGGTGACAGTCGGCGCGTGCGTGACGGTCGGGGTGACGGTCGTGGTGGGAGTCGGCGTCACCGTCGAGCTCGTCGTGAACGCCTTGAGACAGACGTTGGTGGTGGCGTCAATCATCGTCGTGTCTGACCAAGTCGTGCCGTTCCAGCTGTAAAAACTCTCTCCGGGGTTTGCGGTAGCCTTTTGAGTTCGATTAGGGACATTCGCGAATTCGGCAGGAATTGGGTACTTGTAACCGGATGTCGTAACCCTTACGACAACGGAAAAACGCTGTCCGTTCGTGAGCGCGACGGTTGGGGATATCGCGACCCTATGGTATCCGGGGTAAGGGAGCGTTCCCGTGATCGGTCCCGCAGCGAGCGTCCCCGAATCGGGATCTCCCGCCGTTACGTCGGTGTAGACATAGATTTCGTACGTGCAATCGAAATCGTTTGTATAGAAACTTGCAGCTCCGAGGTTCTCCTGGGGCCCAGCTTTAGCTCTTCCGGAGCCGGCTGTGAAGATATTGGCGAACCACGCGGTGGTGCTGTCGTTGCCGTAGTAGGTAACCAATCCTAGCGGGTCATAGTCATAGATATAATCGAAGTCCGTTGTCGGCTGAACGACAAAAGCCGAGCCATCGCGGAGAGACGCGTCACTGTAGGACAAGTGGAAGTACCCATTATCTCCCCAATCCGTCCCCCAGCTGTTTTTGACGATCCAGGCTCCATTGCCTGGATTGTCGGCGCTGAACAAAGCTCCGTTGAAGTTGTCGTCCCATCCGACTACAAGAACTGCGTGGCCAGTAGCTGGTTCACCCAGGTTGTTGTTGTAATAGGTAAAGTGCGTCGAATCGTAAAATTTATCCGCCCAATCGAAGGCGATGACCACACCACCATAAGTCATAACAGCATTTTTAATGTCAGACGCCGACGTATCATCAAAAGCTAGATAATTGACGTCTGTCAGGTGTTTCTGGTTTTGATAATCGGACCAATCGCCCGTGGGAGTCGATGAATACGGGCAATCGGTTTCATTGACCGGTCCCGTCCAGCGCGCAAGCAACGCTGTAGACATCCATAAACTTCCACCCTGATCGAGGATCGGGTCTGAACCGACAGGCGTGAAGGAATCATCCCCCGTGTAGGCAAACCATGCCAGATGCATTTCCGAATAGTCGGGCTCGACTGCGGACTTTGCGCCGTCCGTCTCTCCCATCAGATACGATTCAACTGCTCCGATAGCCGCGAAAGCCCAGCATGAGCCGTAGGGGTTTTGATCTTTCACAGAGGAAACCCGGCCTTCGTCAAGCAGGTTGTAGTATGTTGGAAGAATCGCTTTACTGCGTGCTTGTGTCGAAGGCGATCTGCCTTTCAAATGCGAATGATCAATATGGGATGGAATGTAGCCTGTGGAATGCTCTCCTTGAATTGCAGCGTTTCGTCCTGTTTTGGCATTTTCAAGGTACTTCAGAAATTCGGGATTGACCGGCGCAGAACTCCCTAAAACAGCTTCTGCTGCGGAAGTGAGCGGGCATAGAACAAGCGCGAGGAGAAGAACGAATATCGAAGTGTTCCTGCGGATTTTCACGTTGCATCTCTCCTTTCAAGTCCTAAAGGGATACCTGTCGCATCCCGTAGAAATCCCCTGCTTTGTCCCCGGATAGTTGCGTTGTTCCACAACTGGATGCAAAGCGTCCTGTAGATTCTCCGCATTTTCAGAAAAACCGT
The DNA here is from genome assembly GCA_964451935.1 of uncultured Synergistaceae bacterium. GTDB lineage: Bacteria > Synergistota > Synergistia > Synergistales > Aminobacteriaceae > CALFXN01. The sequence goes on from CAYVKE010000002.1 coordinate 50,016, forward strand.
TCCCGTAGAATCAGTACGATTATTATACGATGTTCATCGACGAACGGGAAGGTGTTCGATAAAGAAACTAAAGATCAAAAATGACTCAGAGGGCGAAAACACGACGAGCCTCCTTGTCGAAGGAGGCTCGTCGCTCGAGTTGCGGCGGATTGTTCCGGGAAAATGTCGAAGCGCTTCAGGCTTCGAGGAACCAGTTCGGGATGTCGATCTTCAGAGGAACGCTCCCCTCCGCGCTCGACCGGTAATACCAGGAGAAATCCCTGTCGATGAGATATTCTCCCCCGCGGTTCTGTATGCCCGGCTGCCACACGGTCCTGTACATCGTCCCATCAATGGTCTCCCACGGACCGAAACGGAGAAATTCGAGCGATGACGCCGCAGGGGCCGGTGTTTCGCTATTCGGAAGAATTCCGTCCCACCATGAGGGCGCGTCGGCCGGCTTCAGCGTCGCGTCCCGCGCGGAACTCAGCCGGTACCAGTTCCCCTCGTTGTCGATGAGGTACCGGGATCCGCTGATCGCAGGGCCGGGGGGTGTGACGGCGGTGTATTCCTTCCCGTCGATCGCCGTAGGTGTATTTAGCCTGTCCCTGCGACGAACTGCTTGCGAGAGTCTCGCCGTTCGGAAGGACTCTGTCCCACCAGGACGGCGCTTCAATTGCCTTTGGCTCGGCGTCCCGCGCGGATGAGAGCCGGTACCAGTTTCCGTCGCTGTCGATAAGGTATTGAGATCCGCTGATCGCAGGGCCGGGGGGTGTGGCGGCGGTGTATTCCTTCCCGTCTATCGTCGTCGTGCCGCCGTAGGTGTATGTAGGCTGTCCCTGCGACGAAATGCTCGCGAGAGTCTCGCCGTTCGGAAGGACTCTGTCCCACCAGGATGGCGCTTCAATCGCCTTCGGCTCGGCGTCCCGCATGGAAGAGAGCCGGTACCAGTTTCCTTTGCTATCGATAAGGTACTGGGATCCGCTGATCGCAGGGCCGGGGGGTGTGACGGCGGTGTATTCCTTTCCGTCTATCGTCGTCGTGCCGCCGTAGGAATACGACGACTGTCCCTGGGACGCAACGCCCAAGACCGATACAGGCGGGTTCCCCGGCCTCATCCCGCTGAACCAGTCGGGCGTCTCGACGGAACGCATCGTCGCGCCGGGGACGACGCTCTTCGCGTACAGGTTCCCCTCCGCGTCGGCGTAGTAGGACACGCCGCGCGTCTGATAGGGCGGCGTGACGGAGCGGTACCACGTTCCGTCTTCCTGAATCCAGTCGCCGAAGCTGACGCGCTGTTGTCCGGTCATTCCGGAGAGCAGCGCTCCGAACGAAGCCGCGCCCGCCGACTGTTCCGTCGCGCTGCTTCCGCCCGAAGGCGACTTCGAAGACAATATGGACGACAACACGCCCGAAATTCTGGAAATCAGGTTTTCGTCATTCTGTATCTTCATGGACATCCCTCCCTGGAGCTTTGAGACGATGCACCGACGTTGTTTCGCTCCGCACTCTATTCTTTCATTAGTTTCGGCAACCGGGAGGCGGATGTTGAATGAAGGACGGGTCAGCTCTCCGCGGCCGCCTTTTTCCGTGCTTCGATAAGCGGCTTCAGACGTTCGCCCCGGACCATGAAGTACGCGCGCTCCGACACGTTCGTTGCGTGGTCTCCGACGCGGGCGAGATGCCGCGATACCCACATCAGTCCCGCGGCCCGCTGGACCACGCCGGCGTCCCCTGCCTTCTGTCCGGCCATGATTCCGGTGAGTTCGTCGAAAATCCGCTCGTCGAGAATGTCGAGCGCCTCGTCGCGCAGGCAGACCTCTTCGGCGAGCGCGGGGTCTTCCTCTTCGAACGACGTCAGCGCGTCCCGAAGCATGCCGGTGGCGATGTCCCGCATTTTCGGGATGTCGATGAGGGGTTTGAGCAGCGGATATCGGTTCAGTGCTTTCGCCCGCTTCGCGATATTGACCGCCTGGTCCCCGACGCGCTCCAGGTCGGTGATGATCTTGAGCACGGCGAACACGAAGCGCAGGTCCTTGCGGAGCGGCTGGCGCAACGCGATGGACGAGAGGCACTCCTGGTCGATCTCGACTTCGAGGTCGTCCACGATGTCGTCCGCTTCGATGATCCGGTCGGCGAGGGCGTTGTCCCTGCCTTCCAGGGACTGTACGGCCGAGGCGATGGCCTCCGAAACCATATTGCCCATCTTGCGCACCATTGTCAGTATCTTTTCCCGGTCCTCCTGATACAGCAGGGAGCCGATTATTTCATCTCTTCTTCCCGGCATGCGCGTCTCCTTCTCTCGTGCGAATCTCGCGTCCAAGACTTCCGGACCGTTATGCTTTCGTAACAATTGGCATAAAATAATACCATACGGAAGCGGCGCGGGGCATCCCTCCGCAGGCGGAATGTTGCGGTCCGCATCCCGTCGCGGCCCCCCCCGAAGACGCCTTTGTGCGGTACAATTCTTCAATAACTGGTACGAACCGCGAAGAGGAGGATGAGCATATGCACAAGATGCGGATCACCCCGGAACGGCTGCTCCGGTCCCTCGACGAGATGGGGGCGGTTGGAGCGCATCCCGGGCGTCCGGGTCGGACCCGGCTTACGCTGAGCGACGAGGACCGCGCGGGCAGGGATCTCTTCGTGAAATGGCTTCGGGAGGAACGCCTCGACGTCGTTATCGACCCGATCGGCAATATCTGCGGCGTCCGGCCCGGCAGGGATCCGAACGCCAAACCGATCGTCATGGGGTCGCACCTCGATACGGTGTGCGACGCAGGGGCGTATGACGGAGCGTTCGGCGTTCTTGCGGGGCTCGAAGTGATCCGGACGCTGAACGATCACGGCGTGGAGACGCAGCAGCCGGTCGCTGTTGCGGCCTTTACGAACGAGGAAGGCGCCCGGTTCCAGCCGGACATGATGGGTAGCCTGTACGTGTCCGGGCTTCTCGATATCGACCGCGCGTATCGCGCGATGGATGACGACGGGATCTCCGTGCGCGAGGAGCTGGACCGGATCGGCTACTCGGGGAAGGGCAGGATCGAGGCGTCCGCGTACCTCGAACTGCACGTCGAGCAGGGGCCCGTTCTCGACAGGGAAAAGATTCAGATCGGCATCGTCCGGGGAATCCAGGGGATCTCCTGGTGGTACGGACATTTCGGCGGCGAGGCGAATCACGCGGGCACGACGCCGCTGGAGTATCGCAAAGACGCGCTGCTCGCCGCCTCGGATCTCTGCTGCGAACTGCGCGCCCTCGCGCTGGAACTCGGGAGCGGGACGGTCGCGACGATGGGGCGGATCCGTGTCGTTCCCGACGTGGTGAACGTCATTCCTTCGGAGGCGTTCTTCACGATCGACTTCCGCCAGTACGACGACGACCTGTTCGAGCGCGGGAAGCGGCGGGTCGAGGATCTGGTCCGGCGCATCGCCGAAAAGCATTGCGTTCCGTTCGAACTGGAGCAGAAGGTGGACGCGCTGCCGGTCCGTTTCCTTCCGTTCATGACGCAGGTCGTCGAGCGCGCGGCCCGGGGGCTGGATCTTTCGACGCTCTTCATGCCGAGCGGCGCGGGGCACGACGCGCAGTTCATGCACCGGGTCTGTCCGACGGCGATGATTTTCGTTCCGTCGATCGGCGGCCGGAGTCATTGCCCGGAAGAGCGCACCGAGCCGGAGGATCTGGTCAACGGCGCGAACGTGTTGCTGCGGTGCGTTCTGGAGATTATCGGGGCGTCGTAGCACCGACGGACGTTCCCGCGAACGATTTTTCGGACGAGCGCTGACATTTTTGTTCCTTTGCGCGATAATGACAATGGTTCGTGACAAAGCGCCGATAAAGGCATAAAATCTCAAATCGTGCGCCCGTACGCGCGTGTCGGATTTTCGGCGGTTCGGGCGGGATTTCGATTCGGACTTCCCGGAAGGCGAGGGTGTACGGTGGCATTCTTTCTCCTGTTGTCGCTTCTCATGTATCTTTTTTCGGGGCTGGCGTCGCTCGCGATGGGGCGACATCCCGCGTGGGGGACGAGAATCGTTCCGTTCGGGAGCGCCGCGGCGTCGCTCTGCGCGCTCATTCCGGTCCTGTACGTCCTTGCGGGCGGAACGCCCGTCGACCTGCGGGCCGCCTGGAGTCTGCCGGTCGGTTCGTTCCATCTGCATCTGGATCTACTCTCCGCATGGTTCGCCCTTCCCGTCATTCTCGTCTCTCCGATCGTCTCTTTTTACGGTACGGGGTATCTGCGGCGCCACGACCGTCCCCGCGAGACCGACGCGTGCGGCTTTTTCCTCCAGCTGCTCACGGGGGGGATGCTCTTCGTGCTGCTCGCGTCGGACGGACTGCTCTTCCTGCTGGCCTGGGAGATCATGTCGATGTCGGCCTTCTTCCTCGTCGTGTTCGAGCATGAAGAACACGAGGTCCAGCGGGCGGGGTGGATCTACCTGGTCGCGACGCACCTCGGGACGGCCTTTCTGTTCGCGATGTTCGTCCTGCTCGGAAGCCGGTGCGGCTCGTTCGACTTCGGCGATTTCGACGGGCTCGGCGGCGTCGCGGATGTCGTCTTCGTGCTGGCGGTTGTCGGCTTCGGGGCGAAGGCGGGCTTTTTCGGACTTCACGTCTGGCTTCCCGAGGCGCACCCTGCGGCCCCGTCGCACGTGTCGGGCCTGATGAGCGGCGTCATGATCAAGACCGGAATCTACGGCCTGCTTCGCGTGATGGTTCTCGCAAACGACTGGCCCGCCTGGTGGGGATGGGTGCTGATCGGCATCGGCATCGCGTCCGGCCTCGGCGGCGTTATCTACGCGCTTGTGCAGCACGACCTGAAACGGCTTCTGGCCTACAGCAGCGTGGAGAATATCGGAATCATCTGTCTCGGACTCGGAATGAGCGTCTTCGGCGTTCACTCCGTCGGTCCGGTGGCGCTGTTCGCGATGGCGGGCGCGCTGCTTCACGTTCTGAACCACGCGGTGTTCAAGTCCTGCCTCTTTCTCGGCGCCGGGGCGGTCATTCAGGCCGTCGGCACACGGGAGATCGACCTGCTCGGCGGCGTGCAGAAGCGCATGCCCCGGACCGCGGCGCTCTTTCTGCTCGCGTGCGCGGCCGTGTGCGGACTTCCGCCGCTGAACGGCTTCGTCGGCGAGTTCCTGATCTATCTCGCGTCGTACTGGAGCGTGCTGCCGCAGGGGCTTCCGTCGGTGAACCCGCGCGTCGGCGGATTCGTCGTCATTTCGACGCTCGCCCTGATCGGCGGGCTCGCGGCGATGTGCTTCACGAAGGTCTACGGCGCGGTGTTCCTCGGGGAGCCGCGTTCCGGATGCGGTTCGTCCGCGACCGATCCCGGTCGGGATATGTCCGTTCCCGTGACGGTGCTCGCCGCGCTCTGCGCCGTATTCGGCCTCGGCGGAAGCCTGCTGATGCTCCTTGTCGCTTCCGTGGCCGCCCGGATCCATCCGCTCGCGATGGCTGCGCCCGACATGGCGCCGCTGCGCGAGGCCTCCGTGTTCTATCTCAACGTCACCCTGGCCGCGCTCGTTCTGGCCGCGGCGGTCTACGGGCTGTGGCGGCTCCGGGACCGTCTTCTGGCGGGGCGCGTCGTCCGCACGGGACCGACCTGGGGGTGCGGCTATCCGCACGGAACGCCGCGAATGCAGTACACCGGGTCGTCGTTCGCGCAGCCGATTATCGCGGCCTTCCGATCCCTGCTCCGCTCCGAACTGGGCGGAGACTGGCCGGCGGGGTATCTGCCCGGACGGTCCAGCTTCATGACGCACACGCCGGGACTCTTCATGCACCGGTTCTACACGCCGCTCTTCGCTGCGTTCGCGCGCGTCGCGGTGCGGATGCGCCGGATCCAGCAGGGAGGGACGCACGTCTATGTCTTTTACGTCGTCCTCGCGCTGGTTGCGGTGCTCGTCTGGAGCCTGCTATGATCGCCGATTTCTTCGCCGCGCTTTTCGGCGTGACGCTTGCGCTGATTCTCGCGCCGTTCCTGCGGACGCTCATCAACCGGACGAAGGCGCGCATGGCCGGACGGCAGGGGCCTCCGCTGCTCCAGCCCTACTGGAGCCTCGCGCGGTTGCTTCGCAAGGGCGCGGTGTACAGCACGACGACGACATGGATGTTCCGGGCCGGGCCGGTCGTCACGCTGGCGACGATGTTCGGCGCGCTCTGCCTGGTCCCGTTCGGGGGGAACCCTGCGCTGCTGCATTTCGAAGGCGACGTTCTGCTGATGGCGTATCTTCTCGCCCTCGGGCGTTTCTTCACGATTCTGGCCGCGCTCGACACGGGGTCGAGCTTCGAGGGGATGGGCGCGAACCGCGAGGCGTTTTTCTCGGCGCTGAGCGAGCCGGCGCTGTTGCTCGGCGTGGCCGGGCTCGGCGCGATCACCGGAAGCGTATCGCTCAGCGGAATCTACGGACGCCTCGGGAACTCGGCGTTTCTGGGCTCGCACCTTCCGGCGATAATCTTCATCCTGGCCGCGTTCGTGATCGTCTACCTGACGGAGAACGCGCGAATCCCGGTGGACGACCCGACGACGCACCTCGAACTCACGATGATCCACGAGGTCATGGTCCTCGATCACTGCGGCGTCGACCTCGCGTTCATCGAGTACGCCGGGGCGCTCAAGCTCTGGGTGCTCGGCCTGCTGATCACGGGAATCGTCTTCCCGGTCTCGACCGGATCTTTCTGGATGGACGCGGGCGCGACGCTGGCCTGCATGGCCGTGCTCCAGATCTGCGTGGGGCTCGTCGAGTCCCTGATGGCCCGGCTGAAAATGGGTCGCGTGCCCCTGCTGCTGGGAATCGCGTTCGTGATGTCGACCCTCTGGATCATGTGGGTGGTGAGGTGAAACGATGATCGATCAGCTCGTCATTGCGCTGCTCTTGCTCGTCAATCTGCGAATGTTTGGGACGTCCCGCGTGGACAGCCTGATTCGCGGGGTCGCCCTGCAGGCGTTCCTTCTCGTCTGCCTCGCGGTGCTTTCGCGCGAGGGGGCCGTGTCGTGGAAAACATGGGGCTTCCTGTCCGTCACGGGGCTCGTCAAGTGCGTTGTTTTGCCCGTTATGATGACGCGCGCGCTCCGGTCCGCCGGAATCCGCCGCGAGGTGGAGCCTCTCGTCGGGTATCGCGTGTCGCTGTTCATCGGACTGATCGTCACGGGGTTCTCCATCTGGGCCGCCGTGCAGCTTCCGATGCCGCACGGCGCCGCCGATCCGCTTGTGGTGGCGACGGCCCTGATCTCCATGATTACGGGGCTCTTCCTGATCGTGGCGCGGCGGAAGGCGATCTCCCAGGCCATCGGCTACCTCGCGATGGAGAACGGCATCTATGTTCTCGCCCCGGCGCTCGCGGTCCACGGGCCGCTGATCGTCGAGACGGGCGTTCTGCTGGACGTCTTCGTCGGCGTCTTTATCATGGGCGTCATCATCCTGCATATCCGGCAGGAGTTCAAACATATCGATATCGACCGACTTTCCGAATTGAGGGACTGATCGCATGATGCTCCGGATCCTGCTTTTCGCGCCGTTTCTGGCCGGGCTCGCGAGTCTGGGAATAGCGTCGGACCGCTTTCGGCGGCGGCTGATTGCTGCCGTCTCGTTCTTTCATCTCGCCTGTTCGCTCTCGCTCTGGGCGGCCGGCCTCGAACCGACCGCGGGACGGTGGCTCGGGCTGGATGCGCTCTCGCTGCTGTTCCTGCTCATCACGAGCGCGCTCTTTGCGGCCTCCTCGTTCGCGACGGTCACGTATCTGCGCGGACACGAGCTTCCGGAGGAGCGGCGCGGGCGTTTTTCGCGCGAGGCCGTCTTCACGTGCTCCATGCTCTTCTTTCTCGGCACGACGACGCTTGCGATCCTGAGCCTTCATACGGGCGTGTTCTGGATGGCCATCGAGGCCACGACGCTTGCGAGCGCGCCGATGATCAGCCACCAGCGCTCGTCGCGCTCCCTCGAGGCCGCGTGGAAGTACCTTCTGATCTGCTCGGTGGGCATCGCGATCGCGCTGGTCGGCAATACGGCGCTCGCGGTTTCGATCGCGTTCGATCCGGCGACGTACGGCCTTCCGATGACCTTCAGGGGGCTTGCGGCGCAAGCGGCGTACCTCCACCCGGTGTGGCTGAAGGTCGCGTTCGCGTTCATCCTCGTGGGGTACGGCACGAAGATGGGACTCGCGCCGATGCACACCTGGCTGCCCGACGCGCACAGCGAAGCCCCGTCGCCCGTCTCGGCGCTGCTCTCCGGCGCGCTGCTCAACTGCGCGTTCCTGGGCATCCTGCGGACGAACGCCATCCTGGTCCGCGCCGGAATAGGGGACTACAGCAACGGCCTGCTCATCGCGTTCGGCCTGGGGTCGATGTTCCTCGCGGGCTGGTTCATCCTCCAGCAGGCGGACTTCAAGCGCCTTCTCGCCTATTCGAGCATCGAGCACATGGGAATCCTCGCGATCGCCGCCGGAGCGGGCGCGTCGTTCGGAGGGCTGCTGCACGCGCTGAACCACTCCCTGACGAAGGGGGCGCTGTTCCTCGTCGCGGGGACCATCCTCGGCGCGTATCACACGAAGTCCACGAGAACCGTCACCGGCGTGATTCGCGTCGCCCCGATGACGGGGTTGCTCTGGATTGCGGGGTTTCTCGCGATTTGCGGCGTTCCGCCGTTCGGGACCTTCGTCAGCGAGTTTTCCGTCATGACCGTTCTGGGCGCCAATGGCCGCTGGTGGTCCCTGGCGATCTTTCTGTTGACGCTCGGGATCGTCTTCGTCGGGATGTGGAGGATCGTCATCCCGATGGCGTTCGGCCGTCCGCCCGAGTCGCATCCGTCCGGCGCGCCGGTTCGTTTCCTGAGCGTCGCGGACGTTCCGCCGCTCGCGCTGCTCTGCGTCGTCCTTCTGCTCGGCGTGTGGCTGCCCGAGCCGCTGACGCGTCTTGTCACGCAGGCGGCCGCGGTCATGGGAGGGCTCTGATATGACGACATCCTGGCTTGCGATACGGAACGCACACGCCTTTCCGCTCTCCGAAGTTCCCGTCTGTCCGATCACGGACTTTCGGGATCTCGTCATCCGTCAGGTCGCGGCGGGGCAACGCCTCGTCGCGCTGTTCCACATTCCGGAAGACGGACATGCGAAGCTCTGCGCCGTCCTCGCGGACGACGGGAACCGTTCGCTCGGCGCGACGATCGGCGTCGCCGAAGGAGACCGGTACCCCTCGCTGACGCCGGACTGCCTCCAGGCGCACCTCTTCGAGCGCGAGATCGCCGAGAACGGGGGGCCGCTTCCCGAGGGACACCCGTGGCTCAAACCGGTCCGCTTCCCGCGGAACAGCGCGCTGCCGCATCGTTCCGTCGGCGGGATGGACTTCTACCGCGTCGATGGGCAGGAGGTTCACGAGGTTGCGGTCGGTCCCGTGCACGCGGGCGTGATCGAACCGGGGCACTTCCGGTTCCAGTGTCACGGCGAGATCGTGCTGCATCTGGAAATCTCGCTGGGGTATCAGCACCGGGGCGTGGAAACGGCGTTTCCCGGAGCGACGCCGGTCATGCGGCGCCTCATGGCGGAGTCCGTCTCCGGCGACTCCACTGCGGGACACGCGACGGCCTACTGCGGCTCAATGGAAGCGCTCTCCCGCACCCGCGTCCCCGGGCGCGCGCGGATGATCCGGAACATCGCCCAGGAACTCGAACGCGCGGCCTGCCATATCGGCGATCTCGGGGCGCTGGCGGGAGACGTCGGGTTCCTGCCGACGAGCTCGTTTTGCGGCCGCATCCGGGGCGTCGTGCTGAACATGACGGCCGCCCTCTGCGGCAACCGCTTCTCGCGCGGGCTCCTGCGGCCCGGCGGCGTGACGCGGGATATCGATAAACCGATCGTAGCGCATCTTCTCGGACAGCTCCGGACCGTCCGCAGGGACGCCATCGACGCCGTGAACCTTCTCTGGGAGACGCCGACGGTCATGGCGCGTTTCGAGGGAACCGGGGTTCTCACGCGCGAGAACGCCGTCGCCATCGGGCTCGTCGGGCCCGCGTCACGCGCGTGCGGCGTCGCCCGCGACGTGCGGTCGACGTTCCCGTACGCGGGGTACGACGACGCGCCGATTCCGATCCAAACGGAGGAAACGGGCGACGTTCTCGCGAGGGCCCGCGTCCGGAGCCGCGAGGTCGTTCAGTCGCTCGACTACGTCGGAAAGCACCTTCTCGATCTGCCGGACACGCCGCTTTTCGCCGAACCGGAAGCTTCGACCGAACCCGATGCGATGGTCGTCTCGATGACCGAAGGCTGGCGCGGCGAGATCGTCCACATCGCCATGACGGACGGCTCGGGCGCGCTGTCGCGGTACAAGATCGTCGACCCGAGCTTCCACAACTGGTTCGGGCTCGCGATGGCCATGCGCAACCGGGGCATCTCGGACTTCCCGCTGTGCAACAAGAGTTTCAACCTCTCGTACTGCGGGTTCGACCTGTAGTCCGGATGACGGAGGCAACGGGACATGATCTATAACATCTTCCGAACGAGATTCATCCAGGGGCACCAGACGATGGCCTATCCGGCCGGCCCCGCTCCCGCCATGCCGGAGCGCTTCGCCGGCCTTCCGCGGCTCGACCGGTCCCGTTGCGCGGGGTGCGCCGGTCCCTGCGTCGACGCCGGTCGGGCGCGATCCTTCGCGCGGACGGACGGCTGCGCTTCGACCTCGGACGCTGCGTCTTCTGCCGAGAATGCGAACATGCCTGCCCGACCGGCGCCATCGCCTTCGGGAAAGACTATCGCCTCGCCTCGTCCTCGCGGGAGGGGCTTGTTGTGAGCGGCGCGAACGGCGAGCCGAACGCCGCGCCCGCCGCGCTGAACCCGGACGCATCGGGGCTGTACGGCCGCGTGTTTTCGCTCCGCGTCGTCAGCGCGGGCGGCTGCGGCGCGTGCGAGGCGGACACGAACGTCCTGAACACGCTCGCGTGGGATCTGGGACGCTTCGGCGTGTCGTACGCCGCGTCGCCCCGGCACGCCGACGGCATGCTGCTGATCGGACCCGTGCCGGATAACATGGAGTACGCCGTCCGGGAAACATACGACGCCATCCCCGACCCGAAGTTCGTCATCGCCGTCGGAACCTGCGCGATATCGGGCGGCGCGTACGCATCCCGGCCGGAGTGCCTCGCCGGACGCGCGCCGGTCGTCCCGGTTGACCTCTTCATCCCCGGCTGCCCGCCGCACCCGATGACGATCCTGGACGGCATCCTGCGGTTCCTCGGGAAAACCCGGGACTGACCGCTTCCGGAGGAACGTGATGTCGTGTCGCCCGCCTGCATGCGATCGCAGGCGGGTTTTTTTGTCATCGAAATCCGGCTCTTGACATAACTGGATTCGGTAGGGTAGCATACGGTCGTGTTCGCGGTGCGAACAAAAAATCCGACAGGTGAAAAATATGGAAGACCAGAATTCCTCGATACGGGTTCTCGACAGGGCGTTTGCGATCCTCATGTACATGGCCGACGAAAAGCGTCCCGTCGGCGTGACGGAAATAGCCGCTGCGACCGATCTTCCGAAGGCGACGGTCTACAGGATCCTCTCCAGCCTGGAAAACATCCGCGCCGTCATCACGCGGGGCCGCGAATACGCGGTCGGACCGACGATGCTGCTCTTCGCGGACGCCTACAGGGTTCGGACGGTGATCTCCGAAGTCGCCCATCCGTTCCTTCTCGATCTTCGCAACGATACGAAGGAGACGGTGCACCTGTTCGTGTTCGAGAGCGGAGAGCTGTTCTACCTCGACAAGCTGGAGAGTCCGTACCAGGTGCGAATGCATTCGCGCGTCGGCGTCCGGGGCTCCCTCACGAACCTGTCGGCGGGGAAGGCGATCATCGCGAGCCTCTCGCCGGAAGACCGGAAGGGACTGGGCGAGACGATCCCGGCCGAGCTGTTCTCCGAGATCCGCGACATACAAAAACGCGGCTACGCCGTGGACGACGAACAGAACGAGGCCGGGTTGCGCTGCGTCGGCGCGGCCGTCACGGACGAACTCGGAAGGCCAGTCGGCGCGGTGAGCATATCGGCGCCGGTCTATCGCTTCCCCTCGTCCATGGTTCCCGAACGCGGCGAGATGGTGCGAACAACGGCCCGCGCGGTCTCCGACGCGCTGCGTTCATTTCAAAAAACGCCGATACCTGTGCCCATACGGGCGCAGCAATAAAGAAGGGGGCAGAAAAATTATGCTGGCAACGAACAAGCTCGTCATGATACCGGGACCGACCCCGGTGGTGCGCTCCATCCAGGATCAGATGGCGCGGGAAACGGTGGCCTTCGGAGACGCGGCGTTCGTCGCGGACTTCCGGGACGTCCTGACGGACATGAAGGCGATGTGGAAGTGCTCGGGCGAGGCGTTCGTCGTCGCGGGATCGGGCACGATGGGCATGGAAATGGCCGTCGCGAACGTCACGAAGCGCGGCGACAAAATCCTGATCTGTTCCAACGGGTTCTTCGGCGACCGCTTCATCGACATGTGCAAGCGCAAGGGGCTCGAGACGGACGTCCTGTCCGTCGAGTGGGGGACGACCGTGACGCCGGAACTTCTCGATTCGAAGCTCTCCGCGAAGAAATACGACGTCGTCACCGTGACCCACGTCGAAACGTCGACGGGCGTGGCGGCTCCGGTCGCGGCGATCGGCGCGATGCTCAAGAAGAAGCACCCCGACGTTCTCTACATCGTCGACGGCGTGGCCGCGACGGGCGGCGTCGAGCAGTACGTTGACCCGATGGGGATCGACATCCTCCTGTCCTGCTCCCAGAAGGCCTTCGGCGTGGCGCCGGGACTCGCTCTCCTGTGGGCGAGCGAGCGGGCCGTCGCGAAGCGCAAGTCGATGCCCGACATCCCCGAGTCCTACGTCGACTTCGAGAAATGGCTTCCCGTCATGCACGACCCGAGCAAATACTGGGGAACGCCCGCGATCAACCTGATCTGGGCCCTCAAGGAATCCATCCGGATCATGAAGGCCGAGGGACTCCAGGAGCGCTTCGACCGTCACGCGCGGCAGGCCGCGATGTTCGACGCCGCGCTCGAATCCATCGGCTTCGAGGTCGCCGCGAAGAATCCGTACCGTGCGCCGACGCTTTCCGTCTACCTCTATCCGAAGGGCTCGAACCTCGACGACGCGGCGTTCCGCAAGGCGCTGGCCGAAGAGGGCGCGCAGACTGCCGGCTGTCTCGGCGCGTACGCGGGCAAGGGCTTCCGCATGGGACACATGGGCAACGTCGACAAGCACGTTCTCGTCTCCGCGATCGCCGCGGTCGAGCGCGCGTGCGTCAAGTGCGGCTACGCGATCGAATTCGGCAAGGCCGTCGGAACGCTCCAGAAGGGGCTCGTGAAGGAATAGAGCATCCTCCGGAGGAACAGAGAGCCTCCCGGTGAAACGCGGATACAACGTGCTTCCCCCTGAATGCGGCGAGGGCCCTCCTGGTTTCCGGAGGGCCCTCGTCGCGCTTTTTCTTGGCCGCGTGGACGCGGTCCGCGCGTTACGGCGTCTTCGGCGCCTTCGAGAGCGTCCGGCGCAACAGGTCGAGGTTCTGCGCGTCCTGCTCGGTTTCGAGCAGGCGCTGTAATGTGTCGCGCGCGGCCGGGAACGAGTCCGCCCCCTTCGCGAGGGCGCGGATCATCTCGCCCCGGACGAGGGCGTTCTGTTCCTTCGGGGCGCTTTCGGCGATCGCGGCGATCGCGTTGTCGTCGGGGCCGCGCTGGGCGATGCTTCGGACGACCGCGCCGCGCACCTCGGGCGTCTTCTCGTTCGCGAGCGACGAGAGCAGCAGCTCCCCTGTCCGTGCGTCCGGCATCCGACGGAGCGCCGTCGCGGCAGCCGCACGGGTCGCCGCGTTCTCCGACGCGAGATAGGACTGGATGCGTCCCGCGACGGCCGGATCGCCGGTGTTTCCGAGCGCCTTGAGCGCGACGCGGAGGTCCGGCCCCTCCTTTTCGGGGATCGCCGAAAGAAGGTCCGCCGTAACGGAGGACGCCGCCGGGTCGTCGTTTGTCCGCAGCGTCGACGCCATGGCGCCGAGCGCGAGAAGGGCCGTTCGCGAGAGGTCGGCGATTTCGGGGCCGCCTTCCTTCCTCGCGATCGACAGGAGGCCGTCGCGCGCCTCGGCCGTCGGATGCGCGACGCCGCCCAGGGCGATGATCGCCCGGAGCGCGTTCATGTGCGACGCGCCCGGATCTCCGGCGATCTCAAGAAGAACCGTCTGCGCCGCGGGCGTGTCGCTCGTTCCGAGAACGTCCATGAGCGCGGCCTGCGTCGCGTCGTCCGTTCCGGGGGCGAGAATGCGCGCCTTAACGGCCGCCGCGAGTTCCGGATGTTCGCGGAGTTGCGCGATCAGGTCGTCGAACGTCTCCCGGTTGCGGCGGTCGAACCGGGAGAGGGACGCTGCGAACCGCGTCGCTGCTTCATTCGCGTCGCCCGAGGCGGGGGCCGTATCGCCCGAAATGGCGACGAACGTTCCCGCGCCTGTCGAAGGCTCCGCAACGCGGCCGGCCTTTTGCATCGCGACGATTCCGGAGAGCGTGGCCGGAATGTCCGGCGCCCCGGGAAGCGTCTTCAGGGAGAATACGAGCGTCGTTGTGAGGAGCGGCGATTCGCCGCTGAACGCGGCGAGGGATTCGCGGCCCTCGGCGGACTGGAGCCACAGCGTCGGCGAGAGGCGCGCGACCGTGTCCGACGAGAGAACGTCGACGCGCATCGGCGCTGGAAGCGCGAAGTAGCGCAGCTTGCGCTTGCGGATCGCGCCGTCGGACGCCCGCTCGTACCGGGCCTCGTACGGCCCTGTCGCGTGTTCCTCGCGCGCGGTCCACGATGCGGCGTCGCCCGAGACGACGATCTGCATGCTTCGGAGCGCCTCCCCGAGGACGGTGCGTTCGTTTTCGGAAAGCGTCGGGGAGAGGCTGACCGATTCGATCGTTCCGTTTTTGCCGAAGAGTGCGGAGAAGGGGAGCGAGAAACGGTCGCGCATCTCGGGGCGGACTTCGCCGAAGAGCGCGCACGAGACCGGGAAGAGGCGCAGACCCGCGAGAACCGAGCCTGCGTCGGTCGAAAGAACGCGAACGTTCAGGACGCCCGAGAGATGGAGCGTCGGAGGAACGGGAGCGTCTGAAGACGCTCCCGTCATAATGGCGCTCGTGACGTCGATTTCGTAGCGCGCGCCGCTTCCCGGCGACCAGGCGAACGCCGCCGCGGTTCGGGATAGTTGCGGCCGCTCCTGCGGTCCGACGGGAACGCGGTTGCCCGCGTTCCCGAAGAGGAAAACCGCGACGGCCGCGATCGTCAGAAGGGATGCGATGACGGCGCTTCGGCGTCGCATGGATCGCACCGGCCGCCGCTACTTCAGCGGCACGGTCACGGACTGGTGTTGGTCGAGCAGCGTGTCGGTCTTCGAGTAGGTCGACCAGCTCACGAGGCTCCAGTCCTTTTCGTTCCATCCGCACGGATACGGAATGAATCCCCACTTCCAGCACGTCTTCGGCCAGTTGACGTAAATCACGAGCCCGCCCTTCGGGCCGGAGAGCGTGTAGCCGATCGTCTCGTCGAGCGTCCCCGTGAGCTGCGTCGCGCCCGCGTCGGCCGCGATGGTTCCGCCGAGCTTCGTATCGAAGGAACAGCCGATCAGGTAGAGCGTTCCACGGATGCCGCCCTTGGCGACGACGAGGTTGACGGCCGCGGATGCGTACGCGCCGACGTCGACGAACGGCGACACGGTTCCCTCGAATTTCGAATTGACGCTGACGGTCGCCTTGATGCCGAGCGCGCCGCTCGCTCCCGCGCTGACTTCGACCGGAACGATGCCGATAACGAACGTCTGCGAGTAGCCCATGTTCTTCTCGATCTGCCATGTCTTCTCCCACTCGAATCCCGCGTTGCCGCTCTGGCTGTAGAGCGTGATTCCGGCGAACTCGACGTCGAGGTCGAACGCGGAATCCGTCGGCAGGATCGGGTTGTAGTGCGCGTCCGACGTGATGCCGAGGAAGTCGAACGTGTGTCCGAGGACCGTCACGGGCAGCTTTCCGGAGACGGACGCCCCGATGCCGTTGAGCCCGAACCAGGCCTTGCCGAGGAAGTCGAGGTTCGCCCCGAAGTACTGGTTGTCGAAGCCCTTGGTGAAGCTCGTCTGGAAGTTCAGGCCGGCGTCGCCCTTCGATGCGACGGGGGAGCCCGCATAGACGTTCACGGGCTGCACGAGTTCGTTGTCGTTCGCGCGGGCCGCGAGCGTCAGGGCGTTCTCGTTCTCGTCGACCGCGTCGAGCGGATCGATGACGATTTTCACATTGGTCGAGGTCTTCCCTTCGAGCCGGGTGAGAACCTCCGGCGGGACGAGAAGATCCAGCATGACCGATTGCAGGACGTTTGCGTCGAGCGTTGAAAGAACCAGGCTGTTTTCGAAGGCCTTGCCCGCGGAATTCCAGATGCGGACGGGTTCGTACCCGGCGGTCGTCTCGACGTAGGCCATGATGTCGACGTTCGAAGCGCCGTGCGCGACCGATTCCACATCGACGGTCAGGGAAATGTGGTCGCGACGGTTCCCGTCGCCGAGTTCCTCGTCCTGCGAGATCACGAGGTACGAGGAATGGGCGTGAAGGGAATGGGCGACGAGATCCGGCTTCCCCCCGTCCGCCGCTACGGTGATCGCGACGTCGCCGGGCGCTTCGTACGCGATGTCGTCCGGAAGCGAGGTTTCGAGCGGGTCGACGTGGAGCAGGAGACTGTAGGTCCCGGGCGGAACGTCGTCCGAGAAGACGAACGACTGCGCGTAGATGCGTTCTCCGGATGAAACGACCGGAATCGACGTGCTGCCGAAGTGATAGCTGTCAATCCGCTGTGTCGCTTCGTCTTTGCTGAGAAGGTAGTACGATATCCCGAGGTCGTTCCGGTCCGCGTCGCTGCTGAGCGTTACGGACAGCGAAACCGTGTGTCCCTTTTCGACCGTTTCCCGGGAAAGAAGCTCCACGGAACGCACCGAAACCTGCGACAGCGATACGGAATCGTTGCCGCCGCTGCACCCTCCGAGGACGAAGACGAGTTGCAGGAGCAGGAACCAGGCCAGATACTTTTTGCGCATGAATATGCTGCCTCCCCTGTATTGGAATATGGAAGAACGGAAAAAAACGCTCCGGCGGCGCGCGGGGATCGTTGCCGATCCGCATGCGTCGCCGGAATCTTCAAAGGTATACATACCGCGTCGCCCCCGGATCGTCAAGGCGCACAGGCGCGTAAATGCAATCCCGCGAAAAAAGCCCCCCGGGACGCAGCGCGTCCTGGGGGGCTTTCGGCGTCACGCTCCCGTGCGCTACTTCAGCGGCACGGTCACCGACTGATGCTTGTCGAGCAGCGTGTCGGTCTTCGAGTAGGGCGACCAGCTCACGAGCGTCCATTCCGCGTCCTTCGTGCACGGTTTGCAGATGATCCACCACTTGCAGCACCACGGATACCCGACATAGATCACGATCTCGCCCCTCGGGCCGGTCAGCGTGTAGCCGACCTTTCCGTCGAGCGTCCCGGTGAGCTGCGTCGCGCCCGCGTCTGCGGCGATCGTTCCGCCGAGCGTCGTCCCGAGGTCGAACTTGATCAGGTGGAGATTCCCCCGGACGCCGGCCTTCGCGACGAACGCGTCGACGCCCGCGGAGACGTACGTTCCGATATCGACGAACGGCGATACGGTTCCGTTGAAGGACGAACTGACGTTCACGGCCGCCCTGAAGCCGAGGGCTCCGCTCACGCCCGCGCTCACTTTCACCGGAACGATGGCGATGACGAAACGCTGGTCGAACCCCTTGCTCTTCTCGACCTGCCACGTCTGCTCCCACGTGAAGCCCGCGTCGCCGTGTTTGGAATACACCGTGCTCCCGGCGAATTCGACGTCGAGGTCGAAGCCCGAATCCGTCGGCGTGACCGGGTTGTAGCGCGCGGCGGACGAGACTCCCAGGAAGTCGAACGTGTGGCTCAGGACCGTCACCGGCGTCGCGCCGGATACCTCTGACCCGATTCCTTTCCCTGAGAACCACGCCTTGGCGCGGAAATCGACCTTCGCGCCGAAGAACCTGTTGTCGAATCCCTTGCTGAAACTCGTCTCGAACGTGGCGCCGCCGTCGCCTTTCGACCCGACGGGCGTTCCCGCGAAGATATTGACCGGCTCGACGAGTTCATTGTCGTTCTCGCGTTCATAAAGAACCATGAGATCTTCGTTCTCATCGACGGCGTCAAGCGGGTCGACGACGATCCTGACGTTCGTCTGCGTCATTCCGGCCAGCCTGGCGCGAACATCCTCCGGTACGAGAAGATCCAGCGCGACCGACTGCACCGAGTTCACGCCGAGCGAGGGAATCGTGAAGGTCTCCGAGAAGGCCGCATCCGTCGGATTCCAGATCCGGACCGGCTCGTAGCCCGCGTTCGTCTCGACGTAGGCCATGACCGTCACATTCTCCGAGCCGTTCGCGACGGACTCGACGTCGATCGTCGCGGAAAGATTGTCGCGCCGCACGCCGTCGTCGGTTTCATCGTCCTGCAGGAGGATAAGATACGACGAGTCGGAGCGAATGTCGTGCAGCACGAGGTCCGGTTTTCCCTGGTCCGTCCCGATCCGCGCCGTGACGTCGTCCGGCGCGAAATACATGATGTCGCGGGGCAGCGTCGTCCCGAGCGGATCCAGGTGGACCGCCACGTGGTACGTTCCGGCGGGGACATCGTCGGAAAAGACGAAGCTCTGGAGGTACGTGTTTTCCCCGGACGCGACGGCCGGAATGACCGCGCCGCCGAAGTAGTACAGTTCCGGCTCTTCGGCTTCTTCATCGCCGCTGACGAGGTAATACGAAACCGCGAGATCGACGAAGTCCGTGTCGCTGCTCAGCGTCAGCGACGCCGCCGCGACGCTTTTCGGCTCGATCGTTCCGCGCGGGATGACCTCCACCGATCGCACCGAAAGCTGCGACGGCGGAGTGGAGTCGCCTCCCCCTCCGCACCCTCCGAGGACAAAGACGAGCTGCAACAGAAGAAGCCGGACCAGGTGCTTTCTGCACATGAATGCGATCCCTCCCTGATTGATGGAATTCGGTGCGGTGACGGGAAAACGGCGGTGCGAAAATTTCTCAAGATTTTCTATAGATATACATACTCCGTCGCGGGAGGAAGGTCAAGGAGTCCTGCGTGCGACCGTGCGGCCGGATGTCATGGGACGAAGGCCGCATTGACAGCGACGCGACGAGCCGATACAATACGAGATACAATAAGACGTTGTCTTGGTATATGAGACGATACGAATCGAGGGAACAGCATGGACCCCACCCGGTATCTGAACCACTCCATACAGCGCGCGTTGCAGATCCTCGAATTGTTCAGCCGCCACACCAGCCCGCTCGGCGTTTCCGAGATCAGCCGCATCGTCGGAATCCACAAGAGCACGATCCACCGTCTCGTGATTACACTGGAACACGCGGGGTGGCTGCTTCGGGTTCCGGGGACGGACAAGTACCGCCTCGGACTCAAGGTCCTGGCGCTCGGACGCATCGTCGACCGGAGCATCACGTCCTGTTCCGCCGCCCGGCCGGTTCTCGAGGAGCTTGCCGCGGACACGGGCGAGACGGTCATCCTCACGATGTCCGACGAGGAGGGGGCCATCTGCGTCGACAAGATCGAAACGACGCATCGCCTCAAGATCTCTTCCGAACTCGGGCAGCATTTCCCGCTGCATGCAGGGGCGACCGGCTTCGCCGTTCTCATGTGCATGCCCGAAGAACGCGTCCGGCAGATTCTCTACGAAAAACCCCTCAGGGCGTTCACGCCGAAGACGATCACCGATCCGGGCCGCGTCTTCGAGAAGTATCTCGAGCGACGGCAAAAGGGCTACATCGTCGCGTCGGGCGAGGTCGATCCCGGCGTTACGGGAATCGCGGTTCCGGTTTATTTCCCGTTCGAATGCTCCTGCGGCAGCGTCGGCATTACGCTGCCCGATAACCGCGCGACGGGAGAGACGCTGGAAATTCTCGTCCAGAAGGTCCTGGACGCGGCCGAAGAGATCCGCAAACGCGTGGATCTGACGCAGGCTCCCGCGGAAGGAGCGTAGCGGATATATGGCCCCGGTTCTCGATCTGCTGATCCGGAACGCGCGGGTCGCCGTTCCCGAAGGCGTTTTTCAGGGTTCCGTCGGGATTCGGGACGGCCGGATCGCGGTTCTCTGCGACAGCGCGTGTGTCCCGCAGGCGACGGAGCGGATCGACGCGCGAGGCGCGCTGCTCCTTCCCGGCGGGATCGACACGCACGTTCATCTTCGCGAGCCCGCCTGCCCCGAACGGGGCGGTTTCGCGACCGAAACGGCCGCCGCCGCCGCCGGCGGCGTCACAACGATTCTTGAAATGCCCATCTCCGCTCCGCCCCAGTATTCCGCCGCCATCCTCAAAAATCGCATCGACATCGCCTCCCGCGCTTCGCTCGTCGACTTCGGCTTCTACGGCGGCGCCGGAGCGGAGCATATCGACCGCATCCACGAGTTCGAGGGGATCCTGTCCCCTACAGACGGCGTCCTTCACGACGTTCTTGCGGCGGTCGCGAAGACCGGGCGGATCTGCGCCGTTCACGCCGAAAACGACGACATCATCGGCGCGGCGACAAAACGCCTTCGCGCGGCCGGACGGACGGATTTCGCCGCGCACGCCCTGTCGCGCCCCCCGCTCGCCGAAGTCCGGGCGGTCGAAAAGGTCCTGCGCTATGCGGGCGACGCCGGCGCACGAGTGAGCGTCTGCCACGTCTCGACCCCCGGCGCGATGGAGCTGATCCGCGGCGCGAAGCGCGCCGGGCGCCCCGTACACGCCGAAACCTGCCCGCAATACCTCTTTTGCTGCGAGGATGACGCGGCCGCGTTCGGCCCGTACGCGAAATACAACCCGCCGATCCGCGACCGCGCCTCGATGGAGGGGCTCTGGCCCTTTCTGACGGACGGGACGGTCGACTATATCGGCAGCGATCACGGCCCGTTCTTGCCGGAAGAGAAGGACCCCGGTCTTTCGGACATCTTCTTGGCGCCCGCCGGAGGCGTGGGGTTCGAGGAACGCCTGCCGCTGCTGCTGACGGCCGTCCGCGACGGACGGCTCGCCTTCGATGCGTTCCTTCGCTGCACGGGCGAGCGGCCCGCGCGCGCCTTCGGCCTCTATCCTCGAAAGGGCGTCATCGCTTTGGGAGCCGACGCGGACCTTGTCCTTGCGGATACGGAGCACCCGTTCGTTCTGGACCGGAAGCGGATGCTCACGAAGGCGCGTGAAACGGCGCGGCTCTACGACGGACGCGAGGTTGTCGGACGCGTGCTTGCGACGTGGGTGCGCGGGAGATGCGTCTATTCGAACGGTTCCGCCGACGCGACGGCGCGCGGGTGGGGGCAATGGCTCCGTCACTCCGGCGCGTGTGCGTCGGCGAGCGCGGAATACATGAATTGAACCCCCGCATTTGTCGGGGACGAGGAGGTACGGAAGAGACATCATGAACACGGTTGATCTTGTCATACGCAACGCACAGGTGTATTCGAACGGAGAACTGGTTCCGGGCGGGCTGGCGATCGACGGCGGAAAGATCGTCGCGATCGGCGACGAACGCTTTCTCCCGGCCGGACGGGAAGAGCTGGACGCGGGTGGCAAGGCGGTCCTTCCCGGAGTGGTGGACTCGCACATGCACGTCCGCGATCCGGGGCACAGAGAGCGCGGGACGTTCGTGACCGAGAGCATGGCCTGCGCGAGCGCGGGCGTGACGACGTTCCTGGAGCACCCGATCTCCTGCCCGCCCCCCTATTCGCCGGAGATCCTGCAGAAGCGCAAGGATTCGGCGGCCCCGCAGTCGCTGGTGGACTACGCGTTCTTCGGCGCGGCCGGGTCGGAGTTCACGGATGAGATCGGCCGGGTCGCCAAAGAGGGCATCGTCGCGTTCAAGACGTTCCTTCACGAGGCGCCCGAGGGGCGCGACGAGGAGTTCCGCGGCCTCACGATGGCCAACGACGGCGCGATCCTCGACGGCTTCGCGGCCGTTGCGGAAACGGGCCTGATCCTGACGGTCCACGCCGAAAACAACGACATGATCCAGCGCCTGATCAAAAAGTTCCGGGCCGAGGGCAAGACCGGCTTCGAATATCACGCGCTCTCGCGGCCCGAACTGGCCGAGGTCGAGACGGTCGAAAAGCTCATCCGCTTCGCGCGCGAGACGGGGATGCGCATCGCCTTCGCGCACGTCTCGACGCCGGAAGCGATGGAACTGATCGTCCGCGCCAGGCGCGCGGGGCAGGAGGTCTACCTCGAGACCTGCCCGCACTACCTCTTCCTCACGGACGCGACCATCGCGAAGATCGGCCCGTTCGCCAAGGGCAATCCGCCGCTCCGGAGCCGGGAGTCAATGGAAAAGCTCTGGGACTACGTCCGTGACGGATCGGTGGACTACATCGGCAGCGACCACAGCCCCTTCCTGCTCTCCGAGAAGGAGAAGGGCCTGAAGGACATCTTCACGGCGGCGGCCGGTTCGCCGTGCGTCGAGATGTCGCTTGCGCTGATGCTCACGGCCGTCCGCGACGGCAAGCTGACGCTGAAGCGCTGCGTCGAACTCATGAGCGAGAACGCGGCCCGCATCTTCGGGCTCTTCCCGCGAAAGGGAATCCTCGCGGTCGGCGCGGACGCGGACCTCGTCGTCGTCGACATGGACAACGTCTGGAAGGTCTCGAACGACGACCTCGTCACGCACGCGAAGGCCATCGGAACGATGTACAACGGCATGGAACTCATCGGACGGCCCGTGCATACGGTCGTCCGCGGGCGGATCGTCATGCGCGACCGGAAGGTCGACGCGTCCGCGCAGGGCTGGGGGAAATGCCTGACCCCCGAGTGGAGCCGCTGAGATGCGGATTCTGCTCATCAACCCGAACAGCGACGCGGCGATGACGGACGCGATCCGCCGCAAGGCGGAATCGTTCGCGAACGGGGAGTACGAGGTCGTCGCGGTCTCGACGCCCGGCGCGTCGAAGTTCGTCGCGACGTACGAGGATCACGCGAAGGCCGCGCCCGGAATGGCCGACCTCGTGCGACAGCACCAGGATGAATTCGACGCGTTCGTCATCGCGTGCCACGGCGATCCGAACATGGACCTCATGAAGGAGATCACGACGAAGCCCGTCGTCGGCATCGCGGAGGCCTCGATGAAGATCGCGACGATGCTGGGGCACAGCTTTACGGTCATCGCGCCCGTCGAGCACAACGTCCCGAACAAATGGGCGCTGATCCGCAAGTACCACCTCGCGGACGACTGCGCCTCCGTCCGCGCCCCGAAGCACGGCGCGACGGGGACCGAAGAGGAGAAGCTCATCGAGGTCGGGCGCCGCGCGCTCGCGGAAGACATGGCCGAAGTGCTCGTCCTCGGCTGCGCGGGCTTCGCGGAACTCGACAAGCGCATGGAGCGGGAGCTCGGCGTCCCGGTGCTCGACGGCGTGGTCTGTGCGCTCATCGTCGCGACGGGACTCGTGAAATACGGCGTATCCATCAGCAAGCAACGGCGCTACAACCCCGTGTTCTAGCGCCGAATATCAAAGGAGGGGACACAGAGAATGAACAGAAAGTCCATAGTGAAGGCGCTGGTTTCCGGAGCGTTGTTCGTCGCGATGGCCGCGGGAATGGCGGCCGCCGACGTGAGGCAGATGTCGCTGGGGCATACGGGGCAGGACATGAACATCTTCAGCAAAGCCGCGAAGATGTTCGGCGAGCTTGTCGAAAAGGAATCCGCAGGCTCGATGAAGGTCAACGTCATCGGAGCGGGAGCGCTCGGCAACAACCGCGAGGGCATCGAACAGGTCCAGATGGGCGTCACGGACTTCTGGGTCATCAGCACGGGTCTGCTCGCGCCCTTCAGCAAGGCCGTCGCGATCTACGACCTTCCGTACCTCTTCAAGAGCGCCGAAGCGGGCATCGCGTTCTTCAACAGCGACCTCGCGCTCGAAGTCGCCAAGCCGCTTGAAGAGAAGGGCATCAAGGCCGTGGGCTACATGACGCAGGGCTGGCGGCACATCCACTCCAACAAGCCCATCCGGACGCCCGAAGATCTCAAGGGCCTGAAGATCCGCACGATGTCCACGCCGATCCACATGGAGCTGTTCAAGGCCATGAACGCGAACGCGATCCCGATGGACTTCTCCGAAGTCTTCACCGCGTTGCAGCAGGGCGTCATCGACGGCGGCGAGAACCCGTTCGAGAACATCAAGGCGCAGGGCTTCTACAAGGTGCAGAAGTACATCACGATGGACGGCCACGTCCTCGACCCGATGGTTCTCGTCGTTTCCAAAAAGACCTGGGATTCCCTCAAGGATGACCAGAAGGCGATCGTCATGAAGGCTGCGAAGGCCGCCTGCGCGTGGGACCAGGAGAACGTCCTCGCCGCGAACCGCAAGGTCATGGAAGAGTTCAAGGCCGCAGGGACGCCCGAGATCATCGAACTGACCGCCGGGCAGCGCGCCGCGTTCCGTACGGCCGCGCAGAAGGTCTACGACGACCACATCAAGGAAATCGGCGAGGAAATGTTCAAAAAGGTGATGGACTTCCAGAAGGACTTCAAGGAGGTCCCGCCCCAGAACTGATAATCCTGTTTTTCTCTTCGAAGCCGGGGGAGATCCCCCTCTCCCCCGGCATTACATCTCCCCGCCGGAAACGCGTTCCCCTTCGGGGCCGGGCCGCCCGGGGAAACGGGAGTGAGTCCCATGAATGTTCTCAAATGGATCGACGCGTATCTCGAAGAAGCGGTTACGGTCGTCCTCTTTTCGATCATCACATTCGTCGGCATCCAGCAGGTGTTCACGCGCTACCTCATGAGCTTCGTCTACGGCTGGGCGGAGGAACTCATGCGCGTGTGCTTCGTCATGCTCTGTCTCGTCGGCTTCGCGCTGTGCGAGAAAAAACTCCAGCACGTCAGGGTGGAGATCTTCAAGCTCGTCGCGGGGCCGAAGACGCAGTGGCTGCTGGACATGTTCTCGTCCCTGGTCTTTGTCGGTTTTTCCGTCATCCTGGTGCGCTACTCGGTCATCATCACGCAAATGCAGTACTCGAGCGGGCAAATAACGCCTGCCATGAGCCTGCCGACATGGGCCTACTTCGTCGTGGGGCCGGTCGCGTTCGGGCTTCTGGTGGTCCGGATCATACAGCGGGAGATCCTCCCGCTTCTCGCGCGGCGAAAGAGCGTCTTCGCTCCCGCCGACGCGCGCGGATAGGAGGAGCGCAACATGCTGCTCGCTGTCTTCGGCTCCATGTTTTTCCTGCTGATCGTCGGCGTTCCCATCGCGGTCTCCATCGGCGTCAGCAGTATGGTTTTCTCTCTCTGGATACCGGGCGGCATCGACCGGGCGATGATTCTGGTCGCCCAGAAGATGATCGTGACCGCCGATTCCTTTACGCTGCTCGCGCTTCCGTTCTTCATCCTCGCGGGAACGCTCATGAGCAACGGCGGAATCTCCAAAAAGCTCACGGACCTCTCCGAGGCCGTCGCCGGAGATTTCCCGGGCGGACTTGGCATCGCGGCGGTCGTCGCGTGCATGTTCTTCGCGGCCGTCTCGGGCTCCGGCCCCGCGACCGTCGCGGCCATCGGCGCCATCATGATCCCCGCGATGAACGAGCGCGGCTACGACAAGGGCTTCACGGGCGGCCTGCTCGCGTGCGGGGGAGGCATCGGCGTCCTCATTCCGCCGTCGATTCCGATGATCGTCTACGCGGTCACCACCGGCGTTTCCGTGACGGATCTCTTCATCGCCGGGGTCATTCCGGGAATTCTCGTCGGCGTCGTTCTGATGCTCCTGACCTACGTCATGGCGAAAAAGCGCAACTACGTCGGCGCGCCGCGCCAGGGCGGGGCGCTCTGGGTCATGGGGCGGTTCTGGGACGCGAAGTGGGCGCTGCTCATGCCGATCATCATCCTCGGCGGGATCTATTCGGGCGTCTTCACACCGACGGAGGCGGGCGTCGTGGCGGTCGTCTACGCGATCGTCCTGGGCTTCATCACGCGCGGCCTGTCGCTTTCGGGACTCTGCAAGGCGATGATCGAGGCCGCCGTCATTACGGCTTCCTGCGTGATCCTTATGGGCGCTGCGGGAGCGTTCGCGAAGTTCCTGTATGTCAAGGACGTCCCCGGCCTGCTCGGGAACCTGATCACATCCTTTACGACCGACAAGATCGCCATTCTGCTCATCTTCAACGTGATCTTCCTGATCGGCGGAATGTTCATCGACACGCTCTCGAACATCCTGCTCTTCACGCCGCTGCTCATGCCGCTCGCGATGAAGATCGGCCTCGATCCGGTCCACTTCGGCATCCTCATCATCTCGAACCTCGCGCTCGGCATGGTGACGCCGCCGATGGGCGTCGACCTGTTCGTCGCGGCCAACATCCTGAAGACGCCCTTCGAAAAGGTGCTTCGGGGGTCCATTCCGTTCATGCTCGCGAACCTCGCGGCCGTGCTCCTGATCACCTATATTCCGGCGCTTTCTCTCTGGCCTTTGCAGTTCTTCAGGTAATACAATACTATACTATAGACATACAGGCGGCTGACCGCACTGAATTGAAGGAGGATCAGCGAAGATGAAACGAATCACAGGCATATTCGCACCCGTTGCGACGCCCTTTACGAAAGACGGAGAGATCGACTGGGGCGCGTACGCGGAGAACATGGCGGCCTATGACAGGACGCGGCTTTCCGGCCTCGTCTCCCTGGGGAGCAACGGCGAGTTCACGATGCTTTCGTTCGAGGAAAAGGTCGCGCTCGTCACCGCGACGCGCAAGGGGCTGTCCGACGGAAAAATCGTCATCGCCGGAACGGGCTGCGAATCGCTGAAGGAAACGTCCGCGCTCACGAAGGCGTGCGCGGACGCCGGAGCCGACGCGGCGCTCGTCGTCACTCCGAACTACTACAAGAAGGACATGACCGACGCCGCGCTCGAGAAATTCTTCTCGATGGTCGCGGACGCGTCGCCGATTCCCGTCATGCTCTACAACATGCCCGGCAACTCCGGCGTGAACATCCCGTCGGCGCTGACGATCCGGCTCTCGAAGCACCCGAACATCACGGGCATCAAGGACTCGGGCGGCAACATCGTCCAGATCGCCGAAGTCCTGGCCGGAGTGGACGAGTCGTTCTCCGTCTTCGCCGGGTCGGGCAGCTTCCTGATGGCCACGACGCTCCTGGGCGGCGTCGGCGGAACGCTCGCGCTCGCGAACGTCGTGCCGAACCTCTGCGTCGACCTCTACGAGGCGAGCGTCGCGCGCGACATCGACAAGGCGCGGAAACTCCAGCTCGACCTCATGGCGCTCAACGCGGCCGTCACCGCGAAATTCGGCATCGGCGGCATGAAGTCAGCCATGGAGATGGTGGGGTACAAGGGCGGCATGCCGCGCCTTCCCATCCTTCCCGCGACGGACGAAACGAAAAAGGCCATCCGGGCGATCCTGGAGCGTCTCGGCGTTGCCGTCCGGTAAGGAACCGGCGCTTCACGGGCGGGGCCTGATCCGGAACGTTTCCGAACTCGGGCGCATCGGCTGGACCGACCACGGACTCGGCCGGATCGCCTACGGCGCCGCGTACGC
>CAYVKE010000003.1:0-9477 GCA_964451935.1 uncultured Synergistaceae bacterium
AAGGGCGAACGGCACTGGAGGCAGGGTCTATCCCCGCGCATGCGGGGGAACCTCTTCCTTATTCACATTTTAACCATTTTTCGCAAGATAGCTTAATGCGATTCCATCAGCATCAATGACATGTCTCGGAGGAAGACCAAGTGTCATCACTCCTACACCCGCTGGTTCTGCCGGATCATTGTAGGCCATCAGAATCGAACCGTCAGAAACATCTGAAAACCATTTTGAAAGAACCCCCCAAACTCTCTCCCGGACAGCCTTGGTCATACTCGGCGAAACGTATACGGAAGGCGCAACTTCCAGCATACACGATGCCAGAAAACCACGAAACTTGTCCGGGACGTTTCTTGTAACGACGACGATCATTTCCGTCACTCCAGCAATTCTTTAATCGAGTCAATCATTTTGGCGATGATTTCCTGACGTCTTAAAGTAGTTCCCGCATGCTTCCGGACATGTCGTTCTATCGAAAGCGTCGGTTGCCTGAGGAACTGTTTGGCGGCGCCGAATGCGACGGGAAGCGTAAAGGTATCCCTGTACATATCCGCTATGTCAAGCACGAAAGAGTGCCCGGAATCCTCGTGAATGAACCCGAGTTGGGGAATCGTCCCTGTAGCGGCGACGGCAATGCCTGCCGCAGAATATGTTACGGTTACCGCATGATTGATCGCTTGGTTCGGAATATCCGCGTCATCCGGCGCGTTGCGGTCGTAATTGCGTCCTTTCCACGAAATTCCGAATTTATGCGCCGTCAAAAAGTAGATCTCGCGGGCGCGGGCTCCCTCCATCCCGCGCAAAACCGCGATATCCGCATCGGGAAAGATCTCTCCCATCCGCTTCGCATACATGGCCCGGGCGACGTTATTTCGGCTGGATTCGTCGGCCCAAAGCACCGTCTGTCTTCGAGCCAGGGCGCTCCAGTCTGGCCCCATCGGCTGTGCGGAGTACAACCGGGCGCCGTCTTCACCCACAGCAATCAGGGCAGTGCCATGTCTGGCGGTAAGTCGCAATACATCGTGCGTTACGGAAGTTCCCGGTCCCAACAGGATCATAGAAACGTTTTGAAAGGGGATATCGTATTCTCCCGCATCGAGCCCTTCACATCCGGCCGTGACGAAACGCAGCGTTCCGAACGAAACGGAAAGTTCTCCCCGCCCCAGCCATAACAGACCGTGCCTGTCCGATTGCGGGATTCGGGCCGTTTCCAAACCAAGCCGTGCAATACCCATTCTTAACGTACCGCCGCGCGCAGAAAGATTGTTCCGAAGCCGAATGCCTTGTGACGCCCTATTCCGTTCCGAAGCATCGATGTAAACGCAGCGGAATCAATTACCTTGAGAATTCCCTCAAAGATGACTTCCGGACGGGTGATCTTCTTGGGTTTTCTCTGTTCGTCCCGTCGTTTGAATTCGGAGAGACGAAACCCCTTGACCTTGGTCTCCAGCAGTTCCGCCCCCTCTGCCCTGCATATGTGTTCCTGCAACCATTTGAGGTAAACGGACTCCCTTTCGTGCTCGCCTTCGGGATCATGTTCGCAGGCGGAAAGAAAGGAGTCTCTCTCGATGATTCGCCCTTTTTCGTCTCGTTTTCTGGAAATGGGGCAACAACGCAGTCTGAAACCGAAGGTGCGTCCCACTTCCCATGATTCCGGCATGTTTTTGAATCGTATCGCTTCCTTCGGGAATGTCTCCGTAAGCAGTGGTTCCGCAAGGAATTCCATTTCCTTCAATAGATTGTCGCGTGTATGATCGCAGTACCCCAAAACTTTCAACGAGTTGTCACCGTTTTGGAAAACCTCGAAAGGCTGCGGCGCCTTCTCTCCGAAAGCAAGACGCATTGCATTGTGGACAAGGTAATCTCTGTCGGAGAGCGCGAGGCTGTTGCTCCGGGCCCACTCCACAAGGTTCCGGGTTCGAACCTCGATATGAACCATCGTGAAGGGCATCTTCTCACCTCCGGATGGGACCGCGCCAGACCAGACGGCTTCCGGCGTGAATATCGTTTCTCCAGTCCCGTATGTCCTGACGCTCGATCGTTATTTCTCCGCTCTCTTCCTGATGTGAAGAAACCGGCCACTCTCCCTGTGAACGCTCGGCATCGCTCCGGTACGGGAGCATGTTGAGAGCGGACAGGACCGAAGGCGCTTCGATAATGCCGCGAAAGAGCGACGAATACGGAATGCAGCAATATCGTCCGATGAACAGGACACGAAACGGGTACTGCAAGGCATGAGCAACGGCATCAACGGAG
Source organism: uncultured Synergistaceae bacterium (assembly GCA_964451935.1). GTDB lineage: Bacteria > Synergistota > Synergistia > Synergistales > Aminobacteriaceae > CALFXN01. Next base: position 2,251 of record CAYVKE010000003.1, read on the forward strand.
GGGAACTCGCCCGACTCCGGCGCTCGAAAGCCGACGACCGTAGAGACGACGCTGTCCGCAAGATAGTGTTTATATCGCAGGGCAGGACCGGAATACGTCCCTTCCCCGCCTGCCCTGACATCCGGACCGAATCCGTCGGAACGCCACATCATGTTCTTCTTGCCAAGCTCCGCCGTCTGGAAGTCCATAATACGGTCGCCGGGTTGGTCAATTCTGCTTCCCATGACAATACTTTCCTGCAATCGTTGCATGCGCTCCTTCTCGCCGCTTTCGTATCCGAGCGCATTGGCGATCAGGCCGGTAATCATGGAACATGCGGGAAATATATCCGTGGACCGGACCTCGCCGACCGCCGGCCCGCCAAAGGCAAGAAAACCGTCGAAGCCAATGACGATGAATCGCATCGTCGCTACCCGCAAATTCCCGATTCGATCGCTTTCCGGACAGATTCGGCCAATCCTGGCAACGCTATTCTTCCCGAAAACGGAGCTTCACGAACACATGCTACAAGGCGAGTCTCGTGTGATCCATACATAGCATCCATTCCGTCAAGATACGTCTTTAACCTGCCGAGTGATTCGTTCAAAAGATTCCCGTGTCCGAGTCCGACGGGTTCGGAAAAGGCGTTCGCCAGGCTTCTGGGCTGCCGTTCACCCATTTCGACGAGGACAAGATCCGCGTATGCGAACGGCGCCGTTGCGCCGAACTTCGCTCCCGGCGTTACCGTCGCAAGGAGATGAATGAGATGTTCCACGGCTTTTCCGGCAACACTGCGATCCACGTCCTTATCGAGCCATTTCTCCGGATGCGCCGCTCCCAGATTGCTTACGAGTTGGGGAACGTCCACGACGGCATAGTTGTAGAAGAGACCGCTGGTAAGTTCCGAAGCGTTGATATGTCCCGCACCTCTTGGGTCAAGGTCGTCAACGGCCGTGAAATAATCCGTCTCGAACGTTTCCTCGTGAACGGTGAAGGAATGGGCGACATGAACGGCGGAAGAGACGCGTGCTTCGATATCGCCGCTGACAAACCTTCCGAACATGGCCGCATCGATCCCGGCGCCGCATTTGAGCGCGAGGAAGTCTTTCTCGTGTTTTTTCAGGAATTTATCGCTGTTTGCCTTTGCGGACTTTACATCCCCCGAGATGGAACAGATTTCTCTGGCCTTCTCCGTGAGAAACCTGATTTCCGGCTCCCCGAGCACGATGACTTCCGACCGATCCAAAGGATCCGCATTTTTCTTGTCGGCGCCGTCGTTTCCATCTCCAGATTTGTCTTTCCCCTCGTACAAATCGCTTTGAAACGCCTTGAGCACCTCATTCACGATTTCTCTGGGGAATTCCTTTTCCAGAACTGACGCTATCCGGAGGCTGAAGAGTTTGCGAGACCGGACGGACAGGTTCATTTCGTCCGAGATCTTGTCCAAGCCGAAAATGTCGTCGCACGTTTTCAGATGTCGTTTCCGGCACTGGGAACTGACCCGCGTTCGGGTGCATCCGCCGAACGGGATGCGTTTCGCAAGACCGCTGTCGTCACGGTTGAGCAGCACCGACGGATAGCTCGTGAGCGTAGAGATTTGCACGAAACGGGGAGAAAAGGACATTATTTCTGCGCCTCCTTTTTTTGCGCTGCGATCGCGCGGACATATTCTTTCGCGACTTTTCTTCTCGTGTTTTCCGCTTTCTCTCGGGCAAAAAGCAGCCAGGTCAACGACGTCCAATCGATGGGAGTGTTTTTCGACGCGCATAGCCGCGCAAGAAGACGTATCTGGGCAACCAGGTTGCCGCCCTTGCTGCGCAGAAAGTGCATTATCCGCTCTTGCGGAAAGGTCGAAAAAACCGCACCGACCGAATGAATCTGAGCCGGAGAGTGGATATTCGGCGCCATGATGGCCATGCCGTTCACGATGACGGCCCATTCTTCCTCTCGACTGTCGCCCAATCGCAACTCGTCCGGAACGTAATCGCTGAGAAGCCTCCAGAAAGCCAGAGGATACGATGTTGTTTTCATGCGCCGGAGTTCCGCGAGGTCGCCCCTGGGGAAATGCGGGCTTCCCAATACTCCGGCAAGCGTCGCGACTGTTGAATTCAGATCGTGTTCTTCATCCATGAGGATATGCTCTCCTTCCTTTATTTCGCAGATAGGGGCAAATGCTTGTTCATGGCATTGTGGATGAAGTTTTCGGCGGCGGCGGCGGAGAGGAATCCGGTGACTTCGGTGTGGAGCCACCCTTGCATTGCCTCGTTGAAAATGTTCTCCGCACATTCCCGGAGGTATCTGATCCATGGGTCGTACCGTTCGATCCCGTCGTTTTCCTGTCCCGGTTCGGGGAGGGCGTCCCAGAGATAATCGAAAAAACGGTCGGAAATTGAGTCATCCATCTTTTGCGTCGTCGGCGAGACAAGCGGGTGCTGTTTTCTTTTTTTCTTTCCGCCGTTTTCCCCGGTTTCTCCTGAGAAAAGTATTGAAAGGGCCGGATAGAGGACTTTGGTTTTCGCCGTCTTGGCGAGGTTGATCATTGTTGTCAGCGATCGTTCGGTCGATTCGTCCGGCGTGGACAGAAGGCCCGTCTTTTTCGCGGGAACCGGAATGACCCGTTCACAGTATTCATCCGTGCTGCATTGACCTCTGACCAGTTCGCAAAACCGTATATAAACCGGTGATCTGTCGTAACTCCTGACGATTTGAGCGGGGGACGGTTTGTAGGCTGACCGGTCGAGGATGATTCTCGCCATGTTTTCCCACGTGGGTTTGCTGTTGAATGCGTTTGGGCCGTCTCTGACGATCGGAATCCACGGGTCGTCCACGACGCCGTTCAATGCGGCGCCGCTGACTCTTCCGGCTTTCGACGTTCCGGCGCGTGCGATCACGGCATCGCCATCCGATGCGAGGCGGACTCTTCGGCAGACTTCCAGAAAATACGGATGCAATGTCTCCGGTGAAACGGACTCCTTCCCGTCCCAGGGAAGGAGCCACAACAAGCGATGGCCCGCCTCGATGTCCCAGGGAATTTCCGATACAGACGCGATCGTGTCCAATGTATCCAGAAGCATCCGGCAATCCCGCCCCCATTGATCCCCCCAATGGAGCGACGGAATGATCCCTACGCCCGGTCGCGTCCCGTAACCGCTGTACTGTCGAATTCCGCCGTAATTCCACGCCCCTCCGAATGCCGCCTGCCCCTGCAACGATACAAGGGCATAGATCCAGTGATCCGGCTCATACGTCGTTATCCGGCTGGTCTTCTCGTCGAAATTCTTCGATGCCACGATGACGTCCAAATCATCCGGAGTCTTCTTAATAGATTTCAGCGCCCCTATTCCGTCCGGAATCGGCGGCTGCATGAACGCGGGTTTGCTCGTGTCTTCGACCACGAGGCGCCATGCCTCTGCTATTGGGGCAAGAGCCCAAAGCATATCGCGCCATTCGGATTCATCGTACACGCCGGGGAGCTGACTGTAGGGCTTCCGACTGTTCCCCGCCGGAAGCTCTTTTCCCGCGCTGGAAAGAGCCAGAGCAGATATCTGGCACAGGAATGCATGCCACGGATGACGCTGATGCGGACGCAGGTGCGTGAACGCTTCGATGTCGTTCTGTCCGAGATGCGCGAGAACTCCGGGCAACGTGAGCTTTCCCGAACGACCATCCGAAAATCGAACCTCTATGCAAGGATCATCCAATAGCGATAATCGCACTGCACCACCCCCTTTGAGTTCGTACCAGTGCAATCGGAATCGTTTGAAAGACACAAAAACACTGCGCCGTTTGTTTCGGAAAATTCTCAGTCCACACAGGCCGTGCGATTCCCTCCCTTATGAGCGCATGCAGTCCTGGGCGAAAGAAGGCCGATGCAGTGTCAAGATCAGCCCTGACAAGAAACCCGAATACGCCCAATCAAGTTATCTTACAACGCGCTTTATAAACTAGTCTTTATATGTTTAAGTGTCAAGTCCTTGGAGCGACCAAAAGATTCTAGATGTTTTTCACCGACGGTTTTTTTCCGAAAGACGCAAGCACCTCATGTTCGTAGAATGAGTCCAAACCGGCCATACCCGAAAGATTTGTCGAAGGCTTCAAAATCGAATCCGTCATCGGTCTTCGTTACGTGTTCGATGGCCTCGGGTTCAACGGCGCTTGTCTCTCTCACCATCCATCCCGGAATGACCATTTTCTCCACCGGAAGCCCAAAAGGACCGACCGGTTTTTCCGAAAACGCGACCACGCGATCATCCAACCCCAGTCGGGTGACGATCTTGCCTTCATCCGCGATGCCAACTGATTCGGCGCTGTATGGCTCGTCCCACTTGATAGTCTCAAGCGCCGCAACGGACTTCCTGGCGTATTTCCTGCCGGTGATTCTTTGCGTAAGCGATTCCCATTCAGGCCCGAGATTGCATGCGAGAGAGTGAAGGGCATCCGGATGTGTGGACTTCTCAACGAAGGAGCGGTTCATCGCGGGGATTTCGATAATTCCCTTTCCTTGTACGATCTTTTCGAGCATCATCCACGTCGCCGCAATGATTCTCTGATCCTCGTACGCCCTTTCGTCGCCGAACTGATGGCGTTTCGCCTCTTTTGTGAGAAGCCATTCTCGCCCTCCATTGGGGGTGAGGATGCAACACTGCGGCTCGGGGAAGTTTTCGGAACGGATCCGTTCGTGGCGGAACAGGCGGCCGATACGTTGCAGCAGGACATCCGCGGGACAGAGGTCGGTGATCAGAAAGTCGAAATCGACATCGAGGGATTGTTCGAGCGTCTGCGTGGCGACAAGTACGCACGGGCGCCGTTCCGTTCCGGCTTTCCCAAAGACTGACTCTACCTTGTTGTCAAGGAGGTGCCTGTCATCGGGAGCGTAACGGGCATGATGCGGTGCGGGCATGTCGTGTACTGAAAAAAGAAGTGAATTGTCGCCGTTGCACAACTTCTCAAGTTCAATCTGCGTCTCGACAGCGGATCTGACGGAATTCCGGAGCACGAGGACACAAGCTCCCCTTTTCGCCGCCTCGATCGCCCGAGATGCGATATCTGTAGGAGCTGAGATTGATCGCACAAGTTCGATACGCACGTTTTTTCGGACTTCCGATTGAACCGAAACCGCTGGGCCGAGGGGTGAAACAAGCGGATACGGCGCTGCAAGACACTGATCCAGCGAAGGAATCGCGCTTCCGCAACCGGTCTTTCCGGCTTTGAAAATGTTCAGATATCGATCCCGCACCACGCCGCCGAGAGTGGCGGACATCATGAGAATGTGGCCGCCGCACTCCGCGAACAGCGCAACGAGGGATTCCGTGAGTCTGGTCATGAAGTGGTCGCTCGCATGCACCTCATCGATAACAAGGAGCGACCGGGAAAGAGCAGCCGCCCGGAGATGTGCATGTTGAACGCGCAGGGTCGCGAGAAGCGCCTGATCGATTGTTCCAACAGCGCATGGGGCGCAGAGAAAACGCTTTGGATGCTCGCTCGCCCAATTCTTTCGGGGATCTTTTTCATCGGGCCAAAGCACTTCCGTACCGGAGAGTCGTATTCCCTCGATGGTGTCGACGGAGAGATACCCTGGGACCGCCAGAACTGTCGGGAAAACTCCCGGTCCGAATGCGTCGGCAAGATACACGGATACTCTTTTTTGAAGTTGCGTCGCCGCAAAGCGCAAGGGATTGGCGAAATACATGGAATCCACCAGTCCTTCCGCAAAAAGACGAGTGAAGTGTCGAACGGCGCATTCCGTCTTGCCGCTTCCCGTTTCGGCTTCAACGATGACAATGCTGCCGTTGCGCGGTGTCTCGATCGTATCAGTTGCCAACTGGATCGGACGAGGCTGAAAATGAAATTGGTCGTTGAATGATTTCGGGAGGTTGAACGACGTTCGAATCGGCCCAACGTCGACACCTATAGTTTGAAGGGCAATCGCCGCCCGCATCCTCGCATTCGGCATAAAAGACTCCGGGGAATCGGATGAAGCTGCAAATGGGAAGAATCTCTCGTCAGAGCCGATCCAATCCGCCATCACCAGGAGTCCGGCAAAAAGATGCTGTGCAATCGGGGACTCGGGCAGTGATGGTGCATCCTGTTTGAAGGCGACCGGGAACCACTGTTTTATGTGGTTTGAAATCTCCCGAAGCCCGTCGAATGGAGAAAGGCCGGAAGGCAGTCTTGTTTCCCACATATTTGCACATAGCCGGGCTTTCTTTTCATCTTCGGCTTCGTCAAGGATTTGCGGGTACGCGCCATGATGTCCGAAAACACATTGCAGAAACTCCGAACACGGCCCCCCCCATTCCTTCAGAAAAGGAAATATCTCCAGGAATTTTTTCTGAAATTTCGAGTCACGGATAGCTCCCAATGGTTCGATGTGACCGTTGGTTCTCTCTCCCGGTCTGTTCTTTGCCTGGAATCCCGCCGTCGTTTTGCCTATGTCGTGAAGTGCTCCAAGGACGCATAATCTGGCGATCAGCCCGGCATTAAAGCTTCTTTGCATGGATTTCTCAAAGATCTTTTTATACGAAGGGAGTCCTAGCAGTGCTTCGAGAACCGCCGCAACATCCGCCGAGTGGGCGAGTAGAGGGTGCGTTTTTTCAGGGTGTTTGCGGTCTGACTTTCCCCAAAAACCTGAAACAGGGTCGGGAATACTCAAGTAAATCAACTCACTCTATATAAAATTTTATATTTTAGTCCACCTAATTGTTTTCATCTATATAGCGTTTTGCATATAATCGCCCATTACGTTATTCGGCTTCTTCATTCACCCCCCACCTCCCTCGCCCACTTCGCGACGAGGCTGCGCAGTTCTTCCGGCTCCACCGCCTCCGCGTTCGGCGCGGAGGCCAAAATCCACCGCGCCACGTCGTCGAGGTTCGGCACGACGGCCTCCAGCGTCAGGCTGCTTCCGTCCTCCGCCCATGTGATGCGCTGCGTGGGGTGCCACGTGGTTTCCGACACGGCCGTGGCCAGCGGCGCGCGAACGCGGATGCGCACGGGGATCGTCGCGGGGCCGGGCATTCCGTACCACGCGCTTGAGGCGTATGTCTCCACGCACGTGTCGTCGGGCGGGGCGGCGTGCCAGGGGCGGTCGAGCGTTTCGGCCCGGGTGACGCGGCCGATGCGGAAGGGGGAGGGCGCGTCGAAGCGTTCGTTGAGGGCCCACAGGTACCACGCGTGGGCGCGGAAGTACACGCCCCAGGGGGAGACGGTGTGTTCGTGCGGCGCTTCGGCGGCGCGCCTCGTCCCTCC
>CAYVKE010000003.1:9521-23502 GCA_964451935.1 uncultured Synergistaceae bacterium
GTAGGCGATGCGCAGCATGCGCTTTTTCGTGACGGCGTTCGTGATCGTTTCGAAGATTCCGGGGTCGACCGGCGAGACGGGCAGCGTGACGACGGCGCACTTTCCGAGGGCGTCGCCCTGCTTCGCGAGGGTTTCGGGGATGGCGGTGCGAAGGGTGTTCCACAGGCGGCCGCAGTCTTCTTCCAGGTGCGGCAGGAAGTGCGCGGCCATGCGCAGCCCGGCCGAGAGGGCCGTGACGTCGCGCTCCGAGAGGTCCATCGTGAGCAGGAAGCGCCCCTTTCCCTTCAGCAGGTAGCCCTTTTTCCTGCGGTCGAAGGCGATTTCGGCGGCGTATTCGTCGCGCAGAAAGGACACGTCCCGCTCGAAGGTTCGGCTTTGCGTGTATTCCAGGTCGCGCATGAGGCGTTCTTTCGATACCGGGTCACCGGGGGCCAGCGCGAGCATGAGTTTGTTGAGCCGTCGCAGACGGATGGAGCTGAGATCCTGGGGCACAGCGGACTCCTCCCTGTCGGGCCGTCCCACGGAGCGCGCGCCATATCGTGTCCGCGAACGGCGGAAATGTTTTCTAAACTATACACGCAAACAGGCGTCTTTCCATTAACTCCGGTTCGATTGGATTTTCGTCTTTTCGTTCCGACTTTTGCTGTCACGTCTATGATACCGAAGCAGAGCGACATGATAGGGGGGGTGCGCCCCGCGCGGGGAAAACGGATCGGTTATCGGGAGGGGTGTTTTTCGGGCGCGGCCGCGTCCAGTTCCCTGAAGAACCGGCGCGCGAAGGGGATGCAGTACAGGAAGGTGCAGATGTCGGCCAGGGGCTGCGTGATCTGGACGCCGAGAAGGCCGATGTAACGGGGCAGGAGCAGCATCAGCGGCAGGAAGAAGATTCCCTGTCGCGCGGTGGATAGGAATGTGGCCGTCAGCGACTTTCCGATGGACTGGAAGGTCATGTTGCAGACGACGCCCAGCGGGATCAGCGGCATGACGAGGCACATGCCCCGCAGCGCGAATGCGCCGATCCGGATGACGTCGGGGTCCCGTTCGATGAAGAACCTGATGAGGGACGGGGCCGTCAGGAAGCCTGTGATCGCGGAGGCGGTCATCAGGGCGCAGGCGACTTTCAGCGTGAAGAGGAACGCGGCCTTGACGCGCACGTATTGTTTGGCGCCGTAGTTGTAGCCCACGACGGGCATGTAGCCCTGCCCGATTCCCAGGTTGATCGCGAAGACGAACATGAATATCTTGCCGACGATTGACATTGCGGCCACGGCGGCGTCCCCGTAAACGGCGGCGCTGACGTTGAGCGCGATGGTCGCGATGCTGGAGAGCCCCTGCCGGCAAAAGGAGGGGAAGCCGTTTTTGAGGATTTTCAGGTAGGCGTCCGGTCGCCTCGATACGAACGCGACGGTCGGCCGGGTGACGGTTTTGCCCGCGACGAACCACGAGAGCAGGATGCCGAAGCTGACGCACTGGCTGAGGGCTGTGGCGATTGCGGCGCCCGCGATGCCCATGTCGAACGTGAAGATGAACAGCGGGTCGAGCACCAGGTTGAGGATGCCGCCCGATGTCAGCCCGACCATGGCGAACCGGGCCTTGCCTTCGGCGCGCAGGATGTTGTTGAGCAGGAAGGATGCTGCCATGATGGGGGCCGCGTACAGGATGTAGCGCGCATAGTCGCGCGCGTAGGGCAGGATCGTGCTCGTCGCGCCCAGGACGCGCATCAGGGGGTCGATGAACAGAAGGCCGAACACCGTGAGCAGCGATCCGAGGACGAGGGCCGCGCAGAAGCCGCTCGCCGCGACCGCGCTTGCGTCGTCCGTCCGCTGCGCGCCCAGGAGCCGCGAGATTCTGGCGCCGGAGCCCATTCCGACCGTGAATCCGACCGACTGGATGATCGCCATGAGAGAAAACACGATGCCGACCGCGCCGGACGCGCTGGTGCCGAGTTTCGACACGAAGTAGGTGTCGCCTATGTTGTATATCGAGGTGACGAGCATGCTGATGATCGTCGGAACCGCCAGCGAGGCGATCAGCGCGCCGACGGGGGTTTGCGTCATTTTTGCGTATTGCTGTTCGTCGCGGTTCATCGTTGTATTATAGTCCTCTTTCGTTATTTCAGTACGCGTCCAGTTCGTGGAGAATGCTCCGCGTGACGGCTTCGCGCGCGGAGGCGATCACCGCAGGGTCGGGGTGTTCCGTGACGGTGACGAAGAAGAGGGTCCGTCCCTCATTTTCGACGTATCCGACGTCCCAGCCCATGTGCGGCGGGCGGCGCACGACCGTTCCCGTTTTGCCGCGCAGGAGTCCGCGTTCGTTCTTCCCGCGGATGATGATGTTCCGGACGATGTCCATGTTCCGTTTCGAGAAGCGCAGGTTTCCGGTCTTGAGGCGGCGCATGAAGTTGAGCTGTTCGAGCGCGCTGATGCGAAGCTTTCCGTCGAGCCAGAAGCTGTCGATCGCGTCGCCCGTTTCCCCGTTGCCGTAGTTCGCGCGGTGGATCCAGTCCTCCATGCGCTCCCGCCCGATGCGCCGCGCGAGTTCCTGGTAGAACCAGACGGCCGAGCAGGCGATGGCTTCCTGCATGTTCATGTCGCGGTTCCACTCTTTGACGTCGCGCTCCGTCCGGTCCCATGAGATGACCTGCGTTTCGTCGCTGACGACGCCCGTTTCCAGCGCGATGAGCGAATGCAGGATCTTGAACGTCGAGGCGGGCAGAAAGCGGTCGTAGATGCGCATCGGCGCGCTCGAATAGCACCGGTCGGCCGCGTCGTCGTAGACGAGCGCGACGCCGGTGACGAGATGCCGGTCGAAGATGAGGTTCCATTCGGGAACCGGCTCGACCGTGAAGGCCGATGCGGGCGTGAGTATGGCGACCGTCAGGGCCGCCGCGATTGCGAATCGGGCGAAGCGCATGTCTGTCCCTCCTCGTTCAGGGAATAATTTGGACGGTATTATAGTCCTTTCCGGCAATTTTTGTAAAAGGTTGCGATTATTCATTTTCTGATTGAAGTGTTATGGTGATTTTGTTTGATATAAGTACATTTCCACCCGTTTTGGAAAGAGATGCGTAGAGTTGCGACGCCTGCCGGCGCCGCAGTCACCGGCGCGAGAGGCGTTTCCGCCACCGGGCGAGCGTTTCCGCCGGGACGCCGAGGAGCCACGCCGCGAGCAGAATCTGGTGGAGCAGGCAGGTTGTGAGGACGCCGTTCCGTTCGTAGCGACGCCCGGAGGTTTCGACCGCGTCCGGAAGCACTGTGAATGTCCCGGTCCGGCGCAATGCGCGAACGAACGCCAGGTCTTCCATGAGCGGTTCCGCCGGAAAGCCGCCGAGGTCGCGGAAGGCGGACGACCGGACGAAGATCCCCTGATCCCCATAGAGGATTCCCGTCCGTTCGGCGCGGATGTTGGCCCAGCGCGCGACGCGGGACAATTGCGGCGAGGCGTCGCCGAAGGAGAGGCGGAACGCTCCCCCGGCGACGCCGGGGGTCGTCAGCGCCCGGCGGATGCGGGCGGCCCATCCGGGCGGCAGTTTCGTATCGGCGTGAAGGAAGAGCAGGATTTCTCCCGAGGCCGCGGAAGCTCCCGCGTTGAGCTGCCTCCCCCGCCCCGGGGCGCAGCGGACGACGCGCGCTCCGGCCTCCGCTGCGCGCTCGCGGGTGTCATCCGCGCCGCCGCCGTCCGCGACGATGACTTCCGTATGGAACCCGAGCGCTGCGGAGCGCACGGCGTCCGCGACGGCCGCGGCTTCGTTCAGGGCCGGGATGACGACGGAGATCAGAGGAGTCGCGTCGTGCAGGCCGGTCAGGTCTTCCGGCCTGTCGACGTCCGTGAAGGCCGGAAGGACCGCCGTCGGAACGTGCGCGTCCGCCAGACGGCGAAGCGTCTCCCGCGCGACGCGCTCCGTGCTCCACGGGATGCCCCGGAACAGAAGATCTTCGAATTCGGGGATTTCGCCGGGCCTCAGCCCGAGAAGGACATACCCTCCGTCCGCCGCGGGGGCGAGGGCGACGCTGCGCGTTTCGAGCGCTGCGAGCGCGGCCGCGCAGACGGACGCGTCGAGGTCGGGGCAGTCCGTCCCGACAAGCAGAACGGCCGGGGCGCCCGACGCGGCGGCGTCCGCGCAGCTTCGGGCGAGTCGTTCGCCGAGGTCGCCGTCTTCCTGGCCGGCGAAGCTCCACGGGCCGGGATGCAGCGCGCGGAAGGCGACCTCGGACGCGCCCGCTCCGCGAACTTCGAGATCCATTCCGAGCAGCGCGGCGGCGCGGACGCCTTCCGAAACCGTCCGCCCGAAGAGCGTCCTGGCTATCCCGGCCGCGCCTTCGGCTCCGATCGCGGGGATCAGTCGAGTTTTGACCTCGCCAGCGCGCGGGTATTTCGCGAAGACGACGAGCCTCGGACGCGTCATGGATCCGTCACCGGCCGCTCCGCGGGCTCACTTGTCCCCGAGCGCTCCCTGACACGACGACCCCGCTCCGGCGGTGCAGGAGAAGCAGTGGCTGCGCACGACGATTTCGCGGTTCGCGAGCGCGTCGTAGTCGAAGTCCCGGATATGGGCGGGCGCGCCGTCCGACAGCGGCATGTCCAGGATCTGGTTGAAGTCGCAGTCGAAGAGCCGCCCGTCGCAGCCGACCGAAAGCGTGCTCCGGCACATGACGTTTGCGACCGCAACCGGGTTGAACGATTGCCGCAGGAGGTTCATGTAGTCGATGAGGTTTCCGCTGCGCTTGAGAAAGTCGAGGTAGCGCCCGACGGGGCAGTTCGTCAGGCAAAAGAGCCGGTTGAACTCGATGCCGAAGTCCTGCCGCAGCCGCGTCCGGTATTCGTCTTCGAGCGCCTTCTGCGACGCGGGGAGAAACGCTCCGACCGGGTTGTGGACGAGGTCGAGCGTCCGTCCGCCGCCGGGCATGCCGTACCCCAGTCCGTTCAGAAGGCGCAGCGCTTCGATGATGCGGTCGAAGACGCCCGGCCCCCGCATCCGGTCCGTGCTTTCGCGATGCAGGTTCGGCAGCGAGGCGACGACTTCGGCGCCGGTTTCGGCGTAGACGCCCGCGAAATGCCGGTAGGGCTCTTCGAGGAGGATCGCGACGTTGCTTCGGACGAGGACGCGCTTGCGCATCGCCGCTACTTTGTAGAGAAACCACTCGAGGTCCGGGTGCATTTCCGGCGCGCCGCCCGTGACGTCGAGCGTCGTGACGGCCGGATGTCCGGCCGCCCGAAGGCACGCTTCCAGGTCTTCCCGGGCCATCTCCTCGGCGCGCGACGGGGAGCTTTCCACGTGGCAGTGGCGGCAGCACAGGTTGCAGCGCCGCGTTATGTTCATCTGCAGCGTGCCCGCCGACGCCGCGCGCAACGGATAGGCACCGCACGCGCGCAGCCGGTCGGCGAAGGATTCCGGACGGTCGAGGCTGTTTAGCAGGTCGTGCTGTTCGCGAAGGTCCATCTACATCCCCTTTTTCCGGACGATCTTGCGCATCTGCGTCGCGTGCGCGAGCGTGTCGCCCGCGACCATCGCCGCGCCGACGTGGATCGCCTCCATCATCTCGTCCTCGTCCACGCCGAGGGACAGGCACTTGTTCGTGGTGGCGTCGATGCAGTAGGGGCAATGCCGGACCGTGGCCACGGCGAGCGCGATCAGGGCCTTCTCGCGCTCCGTCAGTGCGCCCGCGGACGTCGCCGCCGCGTAGTAGTCGAAGAATTTCGCTCCCTGCTCGGGCGCGACTTCGCCTATTTTCGGAAAGGCCTGAAGATCTTCGGGATCGTAATAGTCGCCGTTCATGCGTCCGATGCCTCCCTTTCGTCGTCGTTCACGGCCGTTCCGTCAAAGACGGGCTCCCAGAATCCGGCGGTCATCGCCGCCGTTTCGGCCGTCAGATCCCGGCACGCGTTTCGCCCGATCCGCTGCAAGAGCGTCCGCTTCGCGCGGATGGCCCGGCAGCACGTCGCGCCGAACCGCTCCTTGAAAGCGTCGTGAATTTCCATTGGAAGCCGCGCTCCGAGCGGGTGTTCCCGAATCCGGTTGAGCACGCCGCAGGCCATCATCGCGCCGTTCAGCGCGCCGCAGCAACAGCCGGAGTACATTCCCTCGCGCAGGAATTCGCCTGACGCGATGAGCATTTCGGGAACCTCGACCCCGAATGCGTCGGCGACGCCGAGAAGCACCGCCGTCGCGCAGTTGTCGCGTTCTTTCATCACGCGCAGCGCCGATTCGCGCGCGCGTTCCGCGTATGTCATTCGCCGCTCCCTCCCGACCGCCATGCGTTCCGGCAGATCACTCCCAGGGCGACAGTTCGCCCTGTATCATTGTATATTTGTGTGTTGCATATTTCGGCAATAGATTCACATCGTGCGAGCTGACAAGAATCGTCACCTTCCGCTCCGAGGCTTCTTTGAAAGCGTCCATGATGATTCGGGCGTTTTCGTCGTCCAGGTTGCTCGTGGGCTCGTCGGCGATGACGAGTTTCGGGGTGTGGACGAAGGCCCTGATGATTGAGACCCGCCGCCGCTCCCCTCCCGACAGGACGGACGGGTATTCGTTCTCCATGCCTTTCAGTCCGAAGGTCTCCAGAAGCTCCATCCCTTTGCGGACGGCGTCGCCGCTTCTCTTTCCCAGAGCGGCCGGCATGCAGATGTTTTCCAGCACGGTGAAGTTCTGCAGCAGGTTGCGCCCCTGCAAAACGACGCCGATATCCGTTCGCCGCATTTCGGCGAGCAGGCTGCGGCTCATTCCGGTTATATCGCGCCCCAGGATCCGGATGCTTCCGGCGGTGGGTTGCACCAGCCCCGCGATGATGTTGAAGAGCGTGCTCTTTCCGCTGCCGGACGGACCGGTGATTCCGACGATCTCGCCTTCTCCGGCGTTCAGGTCCGCGCGCGACACGGCCGCGAACGTCTTTCCGGCGCGGGTATAGTCTTTCCTGACGCCCGTCATCTCGAGGACCATCACTCTTCCCCCTGTATCAGGCGGAAGGGTTCCTGCCCGCCGATTTCCATGACGGAGTACGCCGAAGCGCACAGGCTGACGAGCAGCGGCACGCCCGCGCATTTGAGCGCCGTTGCGGTCAGGAAGGCGAAGGAGGTCGCCAGTGACGGGATCCCGAGTTTCAGGACGACGGCGTTTTGGAAGATCGCCAGCAGCGCTCCGGAAACCGCGACGCCCAGAATGCCCCCCGCGGCGCCGATAACGGCGGCTTCCGTCAGGATTATGGCCGCAAGCTGCGGACTGGTGGCGCCGACCGCCGCGAGGACGCCGAACTCGTATCTCCGTTCGTTGATGGTGATCGTGAAAATGCACGCCAGGGCCGGAATCACCAAAAGGAACAGCGCCGCCGTCAGGAACGAGCCGTAGGCGGAAAGCTGCTTCATCGAGTCGGATATCCGGCCGAACAAGCCGTTTCGCGTCAACGCATGCAGGGGCGAATCCCGCAGCGAGCCGTTGAGCAGCGCCGCGACGAACGCGCCGTCCGCACCCTCGCGCAGCCGGATCATGAGCGTCGAGACGACCGATCGTTCGTTTGCGACGTCGCCGGAAATGACGTCGCGCAGTTCGGGCGTTCGCATGAGGTCATACGCCGTTTCGAAGTTCATGTAGACCCGGTTGTCGAAGCCCGTGTCCGTTTTCGCCAGGACTCCGGCGACCCTGACGGGCATATTGAAGAACCGTATCGTGTCGCCGACGTTGGCGACGATTTTCGAACCGATGATGACCTGCCCCTTTTCCAGCTTCGGAACCTTCATTTCCTCGAGCCACGGGCGAACGATGAAATCCGACTCCGGGTCGAACGCCACGATCTGCGTCGGTTGCAGGCAGCACGCAGCGTCGAGCGTCGCCAGGCAGAGCTGCGGGGTGATCCGGTCGATGCCCGGCGTCGACGAAATCCGGTCGATCCAGCTCCTGTCGAAATAGAAGCCGAGGCGTTCGCCGAGGAGGATGGAGTCCGCGATATCGTCCGCGGCCTTCGGCGCGACGATGATATCGGCGCCCATGCGTGCGATCGTCGTGTCGAGGCGCTGCTCCATGCTCGTGACGAGGACGGAGCTGACGAAGAGCGATGCGGCCATGACGCACGCGAAAAAGACCATGAATCCGGTACGGATGCTCCGGCGCGCGAGGTTTCTGACCGCCATTCCGAAGAGCGTCAAGAGCGGTTTCGTTTCTTCATTCAATCGAATATCTCCTTACCCGGTTCGGCATAAATTAAATTTTATTTCTTGTAATTCTAAATATAATTACAGCTTGAACGATACTATTTATCGCGCTAATCACGTAAATAGAAGGAAATGTGGAAACGCGGCACGCCATAGCCGGATTCATGCAGCCGCCGATGATGAATGCGGGAATGCAGACGGCCGTAACGCTCATGGCGATGCTCATGGCGCTCATGCGGCGGATATCCTCTCCATCTTTCGCCGTCAGGATCATGATTCCCTGGACGACGAACAGGATTCCGAGCGCCAGCTCCGCCCTGCAACTCCAGAAGCATTTCATGATTTTGACTTCCGCGCCGCATGTCCTGAAAAGAAACCATGGGCCGAAAGCCAGCAACAAGCCGGTAATGATCGTACACAAACCCGATGTCAGACGATTCGTCTTCACGATGCGACCAAGACCTTTCCGGGATTTTCGAAACCTTCGATGACGCGTGTGCGCCCGCCTCGGGCGTTCACGCCTTTTCCTTCGTTCCGATTGCGATAACGCTCCATCCGGACGCCAAAAGAGCGGCCAAAACGACGTTGATCGCGTCGACGGGCGTTCTGTCGATCCCCAGACCTTCCCGCAGGATGAACGCCGGTACGGCGAAGAGGCGCTCCCATCCGAGGAGCAACGCGCAGCACCCGATCGCTCCGGCGAGACTCGCGGTCGTGCCGCTGCGGCCCGGCCGCAGACCCCGGAGATGCGCGCACAGCGAGAGGATCGCCCAGAGTCCGAACAGGATCCAGCCCATGTTCACGCGCATTTCCAGCCAGGTGATCTGGAAAAGGGCTACGGCGGCGGCCGTAGCCCAGAGAAATGAGTTGTACAGCAGGGCGAAGGTCTTCATGCCCCGAACGCGCGTCACTCCGCCAAGCGGAAGATGACGGACACGCGCGCGCCGTCCTTTGGCAGGACGTCCTTGTCTCCGTAGAACTGGACGACCTTGTTCTGCGTCGTTCCCGTCGGATACGCCGCGTCGCTCGTGATGCCCACCGCGCAACTGTCGAGGCACAGCACGCACCCCGTATTGGCCTTTTTCGCCGCGGGAAGGTTGCCGCCGAAGCGAATATCCATAGGACGTTTTTCCGTCGCCTTGATGATCTTGTCGAACGGGATTTCCCCGTTGGAGCCCTCCCACTTCACGAAGACGTTCAGCTTGTCTCCCTGGACGCTCTTGCCGTTCTTCGGGCCGGCCTTCATGTCTTCCATGGTCACGTTGTTGCCCGCCTTCGCTCCGATGGCGAGGAGCGCGTCATGAAACTCCTTCTCGTTCGAAAGGCCGCGAAGCACGGATTTCTGCCCGTTCGAGCCCGACACGAAGACGACCCCGTGACGGGTGGGTTCCGTGAAGTATTTGCCGTTGACCTCGGCGGGCATGACGATCTCCTTCGCCGCCTTGTTGATCTGCATCGAAAGGCCCTTTTCCCCCTCGACCTTTTCGACCTTCGTGGTATTGACATACACATATCCGCCTGCCGCCAAAACCACGACGGCGAGAGCCGCGAGCACTTTCCTGTTCATGAATATTCCTCCCCGTATGTTTTTTTGGTGATTCCGCGGACGGAAACGTTTCCGCCCGGACTGCCTCCGTACATATATTCCCCGTTTTCCTGCCTACGGCCTCCCTTCATCCGCCGCAGACGGCGCGCCGTCGCATTTCAGGAACCTCCGGTACAGGAAGATTCCGAGCATCACGACCAGAACGGCGAGCGCGCCTGCGCACAGGAAAAGACACCGTCTGTTTTCCTCCGACACGAGTCCCGCCGTTGCGACCGTGAAAAGGGCCACGCCCGGAGCCATAAAGAGAAACGTGTAGAGCGTGTACGGCAGCAGGGGGATGTCCGTGACGCCGTACGCGAAGTTCTGGATGTTGTAGGGAAACACGGGCAACAGTCGCGTGACCAGCAGGAGCAGGACGGCGCTCCTGCCGGCGTCGTCGAAGAGAAGCCGTTTCAGCAGGGGGTTCTTTTCGAGCATGGGTTTGACGCTGCCCTTCAGAAAATACCTTCCGGCAAGAAAGGCCAGTACGGCGCCCGCCGTCGCCGCGACGAGACACAGAAGCGTTCCCATGACGGGCCCGAAAAGAATCCCCCCGATGACGGCGAAGGCGACCCCCGGAAGCGCCAGAAGCACGCAGCCTGCGCTCGTCGCCGCGAGGTACGCGAGCGCCGCGATCGCGTAATTCTCTCCGATCATCGACCGGAGGATCGTCAGGGCGGCGGGGTCCGTGACGTATCCGGACCAGCCGTACCGGCGGTTCAGGATCACCGTCAGGATACAGATCAGAAGCAGCGCGGCCGGTTTGCCGATCTTCTTCATCGCCGGAAGCGGCGCGGCGACGTTTTTTGTTCCGTTCATTCCGTATCGATGCCCCTCCCAAAACTCACAATAAAAAATACGAATAGAGCATGTCGCGGCGGCATGCGGGGGAAGCGCTGCGTCGGGAACGCAACACATATCCGTATCCCGGAGATTCCGGAATACGGACGAAATATAATATCGGGGGCGAAATACGCCGAGTCGTTACCGGAGCGGGGTCAGCGGAGTGTTCGGAAGCAGGAGAAGACGATGCTCGCACGCATCATGAAAGGACATACGGACGCTGAATCCGCATCAACGACATCATGTCGAAGAAAATGCACGACGTGCATTCCGACGGCGGATTCCCGTCAGAGTCCCTGCATGAACATGGAGTCACCGCCTTTCAAAAACGCAGGATGATCGAATATTTGCATCTGTAAATGTAAAAATATAATAGCGAAATCTGTCAGATTTTGTCAAGTTCTGAAGAAACAGCCGATCGCGACCGGGAGCTGTCAATCCGGCGCGCTTCGGCGGAGCGTGGCGATGACGCGGTCCCCTGGGCGGATGCGCCCGCCTTCGAGAACGGCGCAGAAGACACCCTTCCGGGGCATGATGCAGTCCCCCGTCGCATAGTAGATCGCACAATGCGAGTGGCACACCTTGCCGATCTGCGTGACTTCCAGCAAGGTTTCTCCGATCCGGAGGCGATCTCCGATGCGGAATTCCCCGGAGTCGATGTCGCGGAGCACCAGATTTTCCGCAAAGCTTCCGAAACGGATCGAGGGCAGGCGTTTTTTCATGTCCAGAATATCCGCCTCGGAAAGAAAGCTCACCTGCCGGTGCGCAAAGCCGAAGTGTCCGTCCCCTTCGAGTCCCTTGCCGACGACGGCGACCGCCTCCGGCGTTTCGTCCTTCTGAACGCCCTTGGTCGGGGCGATGCAGACCGCCGCGACGGATCCGTACAGGGTAACGACGTTTTCCTCCATACGAGCATCACCGCCTGAAAAGTTTCCGGATATGCGTTGATTATACGCTCGCTTCCGGGATGACATTCGGTTACAAGCACATCGGCCCGTATCATCCGACGGTTTTGCGGAAACGACTTCGCGCATCGCGCATGACGCGGATGCCCCTCATCGCGGGATGCTTCGACCTGTCCGGTCGTAAAGACGAAAATTCCCTCTTGCAATTCCGACTGAAACAGTATAGAATGCCGCGCTATGAGAACATATCGCGAGATAAAGGGTGCTTTTATGTACATGTGTCCCTGTTGCGGAGAGCGTCGAAAGGACGGTCCGTAAGGGGCGCTGCGCCTCGCCGCGGACCGGCATAGGTCGCGGCGGGGGCGAATCGTACACCGGAGTATGGTCGTATGGGGGATCTGCCGACAGGCGGGTTCCCCTTTTTGTTTTCCCCGAAGGGGAAAGGAAAGGGTGATCGGCATGGGGTGTGGACGGGGCTGAGGGAGGACTACCGGGCGGTTCGGCGGAGGGATCCGTCGATTCCTCCGGGCTTTCGCGGAGCGATGGAGATTCTGCTGTGTACGCCGGGGTTTCTCGCGGTATCGGCGCATCGCCTGAATCATTTTCTGCATGCGCGGCTGCATGTTCCGGTTCTGCCGCGTTTTCTGTCGCTTGTCGTGCGATGGTGGACGGGGATCGAGATTCATCCCGGAGCGCGGCTCGGGAACGGCGTCTTCATCGACCACGGAATGGGCGTTGTCATCGGGGAGAGCGCCGAGGTCGGGGACAACGTTTTGCTCTTCCAGGGGGTGACGCTTGGGGCGACCGGGAACGAAACGACGTGGAAACGCCACCCGACGCTGGAGTCCGGCGTATTCGTCGGAAGCGGGGCGCGGATTCTCGGCCCCATCGTGGTCGGCCGGGACACGCGCGTCGGCGCGGGGGCCGTCGTTCTGGAAAACGTTCCGCCCGAAGCGACGATCGTCGGACAGAAGGCGAGAGTCCGCTCGATCCGGGGGATCCGGGTGCTTCCGTCGCGTGAGGATGTGGCCCTGCGCGCTCTTGCGGAACGGGTCGCCCGTCTCGAAAAGGAGCTGGACGCGCTGCGGAACGGCGTCACGGATGAAGTGAACATGGGTGAAGCCATTTGACGGACGAGCCTTCGAAAGTAGTAAACTAAAATGCTTGACATACTTCACTACCCGGTGTATCCTGCATGCAATTTGAGAATTGGAGAGGGTCGCCATGCGAATGTCAACAAAGGGTCGTTACGGGCTTCGGGTTATGGTTGAGCTTGCCCGCCATTATGGCGATGGTCCCGTGTCGGTTGATGTTCTTTCGGAGAATCAGGAAATCTCCGGGAACTATATTCACGTCATCGTCAACAGCCTGAAGGCTGCTGGGCTTGTGCGAACATCCCGCGGACCGAACGGCGGATACGAGCTGACCAGGGATCCCTCGACCGTCACCGCGCTGGATGTCATTTCCGTGCTCGAGGGACGAAGCATTCCCGTCGAATGTGTCGCGGACGCCGGATTGTGTCGACGCTCAAAAAGGTGCGCGACCCGCGATATGTGGTGCGAGATCGCGGCGGCGATGGACAAGGTGTTGTCCGATATGACGCTGGCGCATCTCGCCGGGAATGAAGACGAAAAATCCCGGGAGCCCTCATAGTGCTCTTGCTGAACAAACGGAGGAAAAACTCATGGCTCATATATTCGATGATACCAGTCTCGCCATAGGAAACACGCCGCTCATTAAGATCAACAGGATTACGAAAGGACTGCCCGCCACGCTGCTCGTCAAGACCGAGGGGCGGAATCCGGCGAATTCCGTGAAGGACCGCCTCGGCGCAGCCCTGATCTGGGCCGCCGAGCGCAAAGGAATTCTCAAGCCCGGTTCGCGGGATGTCGTCGTGATCGAACCGACCAGCGGCAACACCGGCATCGCGCTTGCGTACGTCTGCGCGTCGCGCGGCTATCCGCTGACGCTGACCATGCCGGACACGATGTCGATCGAGCGGCGGAAGATGCTCGCCGCGTTCGGCGCCAACATCGTCCTGACCGAGGGCGCAAAGGGCATGCCCGGCGCGATCGCGAAAGCCGAAGAGATCGCGGCGTCGGACCCGACGAGGTTCTATGTGCCGCAGCAGTTTAAAAACCCCGTGAATCCGGAGATCCACTTCCGGACGACCGGCCCGGAGATCTGGAACGATACGAACGGCGCGATCGATATTTTCGTTTCCGGCGTGGGAACCGGCGGAACAATCACGGGCGTGAGCCGTTACATCAAGCAGGACCGCAACAAGGCGATCCGTTCCGTGGCCGTAGAGCCCGCAAGCTCGCCCGTCCTCACCGCAATTCGGAACGGAGAAACGCCGAAGCCTGGTCCGCACAAGATCCAGGGCATCGGCGCCGGATTCAAGCCGGACGTTCTCGATCTTGACCTGATCGATGAGATCGCGACGGTGTCCAACGAGGAAGCGCTGGAATTCGCCCGGAGGCTCCACGTCGAAGAGGGCATT
>CAYVKE010000003.1:23512-77134 GCA_964451935.1 uncultured Synergistaceae bacterium
GGATATCCGGCGGAGCGGCGGTCGCCGCCGCAAGCCGTCTGGCGGCGCTCCCGGAGAACAAGGGGAAGCTCATCGTCGCATTGCTTCCCGATTCGGGCGAACGGTATCTGAGTACGGTTCTATTCGAACATCTCAAATAGATAGAAGGGATTTTCATGGCGCTCGCGCGATCTGAGGAAACGAAAACCGAAACGGCGGCCGGGTCGTACACGCGGCTCCGGCGCTGCATCAACGATTTCGGGAAGGCGGTTCTGGCTTTTTCCGGCGGCGTGGACAGTTCCCTTGTCCTTGCCGCGGCGAGCGACGAGCTTGGGGTTTCCTGCCTGGCCGTCACCGCGTGCTCGGAGACCTATCCCGCCCATGAGCGGAAGCAGGCGGCCGAAATCGCCCGTTTCCTCGGAGCGCGACACCGGTTCATCGAGTCGCACGAAATGGAGGACCGGAATTACCGGGCGAACCCGCCCGACAGGTGCTATTACTGCAAGCGCGAGTTGTATCGCGCGCTCGCGGAGATAGCGGACCGGGAGGGACATGCCGTCCTCGTCGACGGCACGAACCTCGACGACCTTTCCGACATCCGTCCCGGCCGCATCGCAGCGATGGAGTTTCATGTACGTTCCCCCCTTGCCGAACTTGCGTTCGGAAAATCTTCCGTGCGGGAAACGGCGCGGTATCGCGGTCTGCCGAACTGGGAACAGCCCGCTTGCGCCTGCCTTGCTTCCCGCATCCCCTTTGGGGAGGAGATAACGCCCGCTCGCGTCCAACGTGTTGCGGGCGCGGAGATGCGAATCCGCGAGATCGGGTTGCGCATGGTACGCGTCCGGGATTATGGCGATACGGCGCGAATCGAGGTCGGCAAGGATGAAATCGGCAGCACGCTTCTTTTCGAAACGCGACGGCGGATTGTCGAAGCCTGCAAGAGTCAGGGCTACACCTTTGTCTGTCTCGATCTTGAAGGATATCGGACCGGCTCCATGAATGAGGGGCTGAAAACGGAAACGCCCCTTCGCGGCGACGCGAAGGAAATCCTGGTGACAGACGAGGGAGTGTCCTGAATTATGACAACGCAAAAATACCATTTTGAAACGCTCGCACTGCATGCGGGCCAGACCGTCGACGCGACGCAGTCGCGCGGAGTTCCGCTGTACCGGACGAGTTCGTACGTCTTCAAGAACACGGAGCACGCGGCGAATCTGTTCGCGCTGAAGGAACTGGGCAATATCTATACGCGGATCACGAGTCCGACGAACGACGTTCTCGAACAGCGCGTGTCGCAGCTCGAAGGCGGAGCGGCGTCCGTTGCGTTCTCTTCCGGAACGTCGGCTATCTTCAACACGATCATCACGCTCGCGGAAGGCGGCGACGAGATCGTGTCCGCTACCAACCTCTACGGCGGCACGATCACGCAGTTCGCGGCGATCCTGCCGAAGTTCGGCATCAACGTGAAATTCGCCAATCATCACGAGCCCGCGAGCTTCGACCGGCTCATCACCGACAAGACGAGAGCGCTGTATATCGAAACGATCGGCAACCCGGTGCTCGATTTCACGGACATCTCCTCAATCGCGGACATCGCGCACCGGCACGACATCCCGCTGATCGTCGACGGGACGTTCACGACGCCGTACCTTCTCCGGTCAATCGACTACGGCGCGGATATCGTCATCAATTCGCTGACGAAGTG
This sequence comes from uncultured Synergistaceae bacterium, assembly GCA_964451935.1. GTDB lineage: Bacteria > Synergistota > Synergistia > Synergistales > Aminobacteriaceae > CALFXN01. Next base: position 25,197 of record CAYVKE010000003.1, read on the forward strand.
GCTCGGCGGGCACGGAACGGCCATCGGCGGCATCGTGACCGACTCCGGGCGGTTCAACTGGAAGAGCGGCAGACATCCGCTCTTCACCGAGCCGGACGACAACTACCACGGCCTCAGGTGGGCGCTCGACCTTCCGGAAGCGCTCGCGCCGGTCGCGTTCGCATTGCGCCTCAGGACCGTCCCGTTACGGAACCTGGGCGCCTGCCTCGCTCCGGACAATTCCTGGATCTTCCTCCAGGGCATCGAGACGCTCCCCGTCCGGATGGAGAAGCACTCGTCGAACGCGCTGAAAGTCGCCGAGTATCTGAAGAGCCGCCAAAAGGTCGTCTGGGTCCGCTATCCCGGCCTGAAGAGCGATCCTTCATATCCGATCGCGAGCCGGTATCTCGCGAACGGCTTCGGCGGCATGGTCGTCTTCGGCCTCAAGGGCGGGTACGAGGCGGCCGTGAAGGTCATCGACACCATCGAGCTGTTCTCGCATCTGGCGAACGTCGGCGACGCGAAGAGCCTGATTCTGCATCCGTCGAGCACGTCGCACAGCCAGCTCACCGAAGAGCAGCAGCGCGAGGGCGGACTGACGCCCGACCTGATTCGCCTGTCCATCGGCCTGGAGCACCCCGACGATCTGATCGGGGCTCTGGACCGGGCTATTGCAGGAGCGTAGCACGCACCGGACGTAACCACCCTCCTGCGCCCCCAGGCGCCGCGGGGCTTCCGAAAGAAGCTTCGCGGCGTTTTTTCTATTCGCCCGTCATCGGGAACGATCGTACAAAATTTCAGAGGGGAGTTGAAATCGCATTATGACGTACAGCGACATCATCAATTCAATATCCGCAATAGTCTGGGGACCGTACATGATCCGGCTGCTCGTGGGCACAGGCGTATTCATCACGCTTCGGACGGGATTCATCCAGTTTACGAAACTCGGCCTCGTAACGCGCCTCATGCTCTCCCGGTTCCGCAAGGACGACGACTCCCACGGGGAAGGAGAGATTTCGTCCGTCCAGGCGCTGATGACCGCCCTGTCCTCCACCGTCGGCGTCGGGAACATAGCGGGCAGCAAGCTGATCATCCCCTACCGGATCGTCTGGGTTCTCTGCTGCGTCGTCGGCGCGATCAGCAGCCTCGTTCCCCTGTGGCTCACGGCCGATCTCGGCCTCGGCCTGGCCATTCTCGCAAGCCTGACCTGCCTCCTGATCCTGAGCGGCGACATCGCGAGGACCACGAAGGAATACTTCGCAAGTCCCGAATACCAAGAGTTGTTGAAGAGCCTCCGGAAGTAACCCGAACGCTCCCGGTCGTGTCATTCTTGATATAATGTTCAACCGATATCGATAATATCCGGACAAGAGGAGGAGAGAACATGTTCCGAGGACGCATGAAGCCGATCGTGTTGGTTATCGCGTTGCTGAGCGTCGTTTTGGGCGTTCCCGCCGCGGGGGTCGCGGCGTCGGGCCTGAGGCCGGACGGAGTTCCTGCGGATTACCCCAACAAGGAGATCCAGTACATCTACGCGTTTTCTCCCGGTTCCATCCAGGACGCGTATATCCGCAAGCTGGCCGACAAGATCCAGAAGATGGAAGGCTGGAAGCACGGCATCATCGTCGTCTACCGGGAGGGCGCCAGCGGACGCATCGGATGGTCCGCCGTCGCGAAGGCCAAGCCGGACGGGTACTCCATCGGTTTTGCGCCAAGCGCGATGCTGATTTCCTCCGTCGCCGAAAATGCGCCGTACGGACACGACAAGCTGAGTTTCGTGTTCAACATGATGACCGACCCCGGCGCCATCGGCGTCGTCGCCGACTCCCCGTACAAGACGCTCGGAGAGCTTGTGGCCGACGCGAAGAAGCGCCCCGGCGAGGTCAGCGTCGCCGTCACCTCCACGATCGGGCAGGAAGGGCTCACGCTGAAGCTCATCGAAAAGGAAGCCGGGTGCAAATTCAACATCATTCCGTTTGACGGCGAATCGGGAGTGTTCGCCGCGATCGTCGGGAAGCACGTCGACGCCTTCTGCCTGAATGTCGGCGACACGACGGCGCTCATCGAGGACGGGAAGATCCGCGTTCTGTCCACCGGAAACACCGAACGCTCCGCCTTCCTGCCCGACGTCCCGACCTACAAGGAGGCGGGGTACGACGTCATCCAGGTCAACATGCGGAGCGTGGCCGCACCCGCGGGAGTCCCCGAGCCGATCCGGCAGTACCTCGAGAACTGCTTCCTTGCCGCCGCGGAGGATCCGGAGATCAAGGCGCAGGTCGCCTCGCTGAAGATCCCCGTCGACACGAAAAAGGGCCCCGAAGTGAAGCAGAAGTTCGCGGATATCACGCACAAGCTTCAGACCCTCTGGAAGGAAGCTCCGTGGCAATAGGAATCGCCGGGAAGCTGCGTCGCTGAAAGAGTACAGGATAGCCGGTTTTCGGTTCGGGAGGGATGATTCGCGTCCCGCCCGGACCGAAGGCCGGAATTCGCCGTTTGGGGTGCTCGGGAAATGACCGACAAGAATGTCGAATCGAGTTTTGATTACAATATCGTCTCTTCCATATTTTTATATATCATCGCGTTCGTGTTTTTATTTTTGACGAATTCGTTGAAAGACAGCGGTTCCAGGGTGTTTCCCACCATCGTGTGTTTGCTGACGATCGTTCTGGCGACTGCGCTCTTATGGTGCACGAAGAGGAAGAACAGACAGGGAGCCGGAGATGTTTTCGATTTCAGCGGGACGTTTTCCGCGCTGGTCATGTGCGTTTTCCTGCTTTTGTATACTGTCGCGACGACGTTTCTCGGCTTTTATCTTTCGACGCCTTTCTACTTGGCCATGTCAATGTGGTTTCTTGGACAGAGAAACAAAAAAATAATTGTTATTATCTCTATCGTTACGCCTCTGGCGATATATCTGTTTTTCACCCTTCTTCTCGGAATGCGGGTTCCGGAGGGCGTTTTGTTCGTGTAAGCGAGATCGCATGACGCAAGGGTTCATCTAAAAATCGAGCGAATAAGGAGCGGCGACGCATGGAATTCCTGGATTATGCCCTTCAGGCGTTCAGCTTTACGAATCTTTTGTGGCTGACGATCGGCTCTCTCGTCGGCGCGTTGCTCGGCGCCCTGCCCGGGATGTCCGCCGATACGGGCATTGCGATCTTCCTGCCTTTGACGTTCAACCTGGAGCCGGTTACGGGGCTGATCACCTTGGGCGCTATATACGTGACGGCTTCCTACGGCGGCAATATCACGGCCGTCCTGATCAATACCCCCGGCACGTCGGATTCCCTGTTCATGACGCTCGACGGCTACCCGATGACCCTGCGCGGCGAAGGGCTTCGGGCGATCGGAATCACCACCGTGAGCGCTTTCATCGGAGGCGTCGTCGGGTCCGTGGCGCTGTTGTGCATCGCGCCGCCCCTGGCCCGGATCGCGGTGCGGTTCGGCCCCTGGGAGCTGTTTTTGACGACGATGATGGGGCTCGCGATTATCGTCGGTCTCTCGAAGGACGGGATGCTCAAGGGGCTTTTGAGCGCCCTCTTCGGCCTCCTGTGCGCGCTGATCGGCCTGGACGGAATCACCGGCATGCCGCGCTTCACGTTCGGAATCGACTCGATCTACGACGAATTGCCGCTTCTGCCGGTCGTTTTGGGGATGTTCGCGGTGTCCCAGGTGTTTATGCTGGTGGCGGAAAAGAGAGCGGCGATTGTCATCGACGAATCGGCGATCCGGGGCAGCGTATTCCTTTCGATGAAAGATCACCTGTCGATGCTTCGCAACAACATACGGGCGTCGATCATCGGAACCATTGTCGGCATCATCCCCGCCGCGGGGACGACCGTCGCCGCGGGCATCAGCTACAACATCGCGAAACGGACCGATCCGCACCCCGAGACCTTCGGCAAGGGCAACGAACAAGGCCTTGCCGCGGTATCGGCCGCGAACAATGCGGTTGTCGGCGGCTCCCTCGTGCCGCTCTTGACCCTGGGGATCCCGGGGAACGGAACGTCCGCGCTGTTTCTGGGCGGCCTCCTGATCCACGGGCTGGTTCCGGGAACGCAGCTGTTCACGAAACACGCGGATGTGGCGTACGGGCTCTTCTTCGGCTTGATCCTCGCGCAGTTCTTCATTCTGCTGATCGGGCTTTTCGGCGCGCCCGTCTACGCGAAGGTCACGCGGATCCCCAACAATATCCTCGTCCCCATTGTCGGCAGCCTGTGTATCCTGGGCGCCTACACGGCCCGGAGCCTGCCGTTCGATATGTATCTGATCCTCTTTTTCGGAGTCGTCGGATACTACATGACGAAGGCGAATTTCCCGATGGCGCCGTTCGTTCTGGCGTTCGTCCTCGGAAGCAACGCGGAGATACAACTGCGCCGCGCGCTCATGCTCATGCAGCACAAGCCCTGGGGCATTATCATGCAGCCGTTGCCGCTGGCGTTGCTCGCGGTCGTCCTGTTCTTCCTGATTTCCCCCTTCTGGCGCGACATCCGGAGGTGTTTCGCGAAGACGCGCTAAAACCGCCGAATCGTTGTCGCCCCGGACCGGAATTTCGGGCTTCGGCCGACGACGCATCAGGCTATCCGCTCGAAGCTGCGGGACTGAGCGGTTTCACCCGTTGACAGATTCGCGACAGGTGAATATAATTCCGCCCAATAACCGAATAGAGCAATCGATCCATCCAGAGCGGCGGAGGGACAGGCCCTGTGAAACCGCGGCAACCTTTGCGAAAGCAAAACGGTGCCAATTCCTGCAGGATATCCTGGAAGATGGTCGAGGCGAACAGGTCTGCTGTAGCCTCTTCCCGTATTCCGGGGAGAGGCTTTTTGTTTGCGCCGACGCCGAGGGAAAGGAGGAAACAGCGATGATCGCACGGAACGACGGAATCGACGGAATGATGATGATGTGCATGATGATGTGCGACAACGACGGATCTCCTCCGGGAAGGGTCGGCGTTTTGTGACGCGTCGTCGCCTGCACCGGACCGGGATCCTCGTGGACCCCGGTCTTTTTTTATACCCGCGGAAGGGAGGGAGAGAACGACACGGATGCGGGACGAGCAACCGGACGGGAACGGAAACACACATTTTGCATACGAAAAGGATGATGACATCGTGAACGAACTTGCAAAACTCGTTGTAGCGACATCGTTGAGCGTTCTGCTTCTTTCGGCGGCGGACGCGGCGGAACTCCGGAAGCTGAAGGTCGGCGCGACGGCAGGACCGCACGCCGAAGTGCTCGAATTCATCAAGGACGAGATACGAAAGGACGGCATCGATCTGGAAGTCGTCGAATTCAGCGACTACATCGCCCCCAACGCGGCGCTCGATCAGGGAGATCTCGACGCGAACTCCTACCAGCACCAGTTCTTCCTGGATACGCAGATCAAGGATCGCGGCTATCGCATCGTCTCGATCGCAAAGACGGTCGTCTGCCCGCTCGGGTTTTACTCGAAGAAGATCAAGAATATCGACGACCTGAAGGACGGCGCCACCGTGTCCGTGCCGAACGATCCCGCGAACGTCGGACGGGCGCTCGTCCTGCTCGAAAAGAAGGGTTTCATCAAGCTGAAGGAGGGTGTTGGATACAAGGCCTCCGTCCTCGATATCACGGAGAACCCGAAAAAGCTCCGAATCGTCGAGATCGAAGCGCCGCAGCTCCCCCGCTCGCTGGACGACGTCGACGCCGGAGCCGTGAACGTGAACTACGCCGTCCAGGCGGGGCTCTCTCCGCTGAAGGATTCCATCCTGATCGAGGATGCGGGGACGTCCCCCTTCGCCAACGTCATCGCGGTCCGGGAGAAGGACAAGGACAATCCGATCTTCCAAAAACTCATCAAAGCCTACCAGACGGAAGCCGTAAAGAAATTCATGCTCGAACGGTTCAAGGGCGCCTTCGTTCCCGCGTGGTGAAAGGAGAAAGAGGGATATGGCGATCGAATTGCATGGCCTGACGAAAACGTACGGGACCGGAGAGGGGGCGCTGACGGCTCTCGACGGCGTCGACCTCCGGATTCCCGACGGGTCCGTTTTCGGAATCATCGGGCAGAGCGGGGCGGGCAAAAGCACGCTGATACGGTGCATCAACCTTCTCGAACGCCCGACGTCCGGGACGATCATCGTTGGGGACGCGGACATCACGACCCTCTCCGGCGCGCAGCTCCGGGAAACGCGAAAGAAGATCGGCATGATCTTCCAGTCCTTCAATCTTCTTTCGAGCCGCACGGTTTCCGAAAATATCGCCTTCCCTCTGGAGCTGTCGGGGTGGTCGAAAACCGACGCCCGGACGCGCGTGGAAGAGTTGCTGGAACTCGTTGGCCTGTCGGAGAAGAGGGACCAGTACCCCTCCCAACTCTCGGGGGGACAGAAACAACGTGTGGGGATCGCCCGGGCGCTGGCCAACCGCCCGGACGTTCTTCTCTCGGACGAAGCCACCTCGGCCCTCGATCCGCAGACGACGAATTCCATCCTGGAACTTCTGCGGGACATCAACGAAAAACTGGGCCTCACGATCGTCCTCATCACGCACGAGATGAACGTCATCAAGGAAATCTGCGATTACGTCGCGGTTATCGAAAAGGGAAAAATCGTGGAGGAAGGGACGGTGCTGGATATATTCACCGCTCCCCGGCAGCAGGCGACACGGGACATGCTGTGCGACGTCATCGGCGTCGACCTGCCGGAAAGGTTCGCGGGGCTCGATTTCCACAAGGTCGCGGTCCAGGGAAGCGATGTCCTTCTCCAGCTCCAGTTCTTCGGAGACGCGGCGGCGGAACCCGTCATCTCGGGGCTGATACGCCGCTTCGATGTCGATGTGAATATCCTCGTCGCCCGGATCGACCATATCCAGAACGTCCCGTACGGCACGCTCGTGATCGAATTGACGGGAGACGTCCGGAACCGCATGCCGGCGATAAACTACCTCAAGGCGCTGAATCTGAAAGTCGAGGTGATCAGCTATGTCACCAAAAATATTAGCTGCGCTGTATAGCTCGCTTCTCGACACGCTCTACATGGTGGGCGTCTCCAGCATTCTCGCCTTCGCCTTCGGCATTCCGCTGGGCGTCGTCATGCTCGTGAGCGGGAAGGGGCACATCCTGGAGAACAGAACCGTCAATAGAATTTTGGGGACGATCGTCAACGCCGCGCGCTCCACGCCGTTCATCATCCTGATGGTCTTGCTCATCCCCGTTACGCGCCTTCTCGCGGGAACGACCATCGGAAGCAGCGCGGCCATCGTCCCGCTGGCCATCGCTGCGACGCCCTTCGTGGGCCGCGTCGTCGAGGGGGCGCTCCGTGAGGTGGCCCCGGGCGTCATCGAGGCGGCGCAGGCGATGGGGGCGACGCCGCAACAGATCATCCTGAAGGTGCTGCTGCCGGAGGCCCTCCCGGCGCTCGTGTCCGCGCTCACGCTGTCCGTCATCAACCTGATCGGGTACTCCGCGATGGCGGGCGCGATCGGCGGGGGCGGACTCGGCGACCTCGCGATCCGGTACGGCTACCAGCGTTTCCGGATCGACGTCATGATCGTCACGGTTGTGGTCCTCATCGCGCTCGTGAACATCTGCCAGGGCGCCGGCGACGCGATCGCAAGGTCGATTCGGCGCGGCAGGAGGGCGTGACGGACGATCCCCGCGATGCGGCCGGCCGGAGGGGCCGGACCTGTGGAAACATGAAAGGTCGGAAGTCGCGGGATGCATCCGCTCCTTCCGACCCGTACTCCGTTCCGCTTCCGTCAGTCCGGTTTCAGCGGTACCCTTCGAATTCGTCGACGTTCTTCCGGTTGACGATCTGGAGCGGGGAGTAGATCGCTTTTTCGAGCTTTTCGCCCTGGGCCAGTTTCAGCGCCATGATGACAGCGGCCTTGCCGTATGCGGAGCAGGGATAGGCGATTGTTCCGTCCATGCGTCCCTCTTTGATCGCGACGCGGGCTTCGCCGATGAAATCGACGCCATAGAGGACGACCTTATCCTTGACCTTCGCGTCGATCAGCGCGCGGGAGGCCGCAAGCGCCATGACGTCGTTGCAGCAGAAGATTCCCCTGAGGTCGGGGTGCGCCTGGATCAGGTCGGTCGCGACGCCGTACGCCTTGTTGCTGTCCCAGTCGGCGGGCTGGACGCTGACGAGTTCGACGCCGGGCGTCCCCTTGAAGACTTCCGTCGCGCCCGCGGTTCGCCCTTCGCTCTGCCCCGCGCCGACGATTCCCTTGATGATGGCGACCTTGCCCTTCCCGATCGCGGCCGTCATGTCGCGGGCGGCCATCCGCCCCTGTTCCGCGAAGTCCACCGTCAGACGGCCGTCGATGCGGCCCCCGGCCTGTTTGAGGGCGTCCATGTTGACGCCGGGGCCGAGGTTGATGACGGGGATTCCGGCCTCGTTGGCCCGCACGATGGCGGGGATCAGGTTATAGGGCTCGATAGGCGAGAAGACGATCGCGGCGTACTTCTTGACGACCATCGCGTCCAGCGCCTCGAGCTGCGATTGCTTGTCCCCTTCCGTGGGGGCCGAGAGCACCTCGATGGCGACGCCGTATTCCTTCGCCGCCGCTTCGTAGGCCGCCTTCATGCCGACCCAGTAGGGGTTCGTCAGCGAGATGACGAGCGCCCCGATCTTCTCTTTGCCCTGGAGCTTCGGCATGTCGCCGATCTGCGCGAAGAGCGTCTTCTCGACCTCCAGAACCTTCGCGTTCACCTTTTCCTCCGCTGACGCGCCGAAACACCCGCACAACACGAACAACACCGTTACGCCCAAAAGAATGCGCTTACTCATTGATCCGTTCTCCTCCTTGCGTTCCGTATATGAGATTCCGTCTGGCTTCCGTCGCGATGACCGAGACGAGAAGCAATGCGCCGATGATGAACTGCTGATAGAACGAGTTGATGCTGAGCAACGTGAGTCCGTTCCGAATGACCGCGAGAAGCACGCACGCGACGACGGTTCCGCCCACGCCCGCCTTTCCGCCCTGCATGAGCGTTCCCCCCATGACGACGGCCGTGACCGCGTCGAGTTCCATCATGACGCCCGCCGTGGGTTCGGCCGTGTTGAGCCGCGCCGTGATGATCAGGGCGCTGACTCCGGCCAGGAACGCCGAAAGCATGTACACGGACGTCTTGTGCCGCTTCACGTCGACCCCGAGGCGCCGCAGGGCCGTCTCGTTGCCGCCCTCAACCTGCGCGTAGAGCCCCCACTTCGTGAAGTTCAGCAAAACGGCCGCGACGACGACCGCGACGACGGAGATGAGGATCGGCGGGTTGACGGCCGCCCCCATCCCCTTCCCCCACCGGGTGAACTCCACCGGCATGTTGTAGATGGGGGTTCCTCCGGTCAGGATGATCGCCGCGCCGCGATAGAGCGAGGCCGTCCCGAGCGTGAGGATGAAGGGGCTGACCGCCACGCCCGTCACGAGCGCGCCGTTCAGCCGGCCCAGGAGCAGGGAGAACGCGAGCCCCGCGAAGATGGCCGCCCACGGCGGAACGCCCATGCGCATCAGCATGGCCATCGCGACCCCGGAGAGGGCGATGATTCCCCCGACGGAGAGGTCGATCCCCCCCGTGGCGACGACGAACGTCATCCCGAGCGCAAGAAGCGTTTGCGTCGACATGTGATCCAGGATATTGCGCCAGTTGCGCCAGGTCATGAAATGCTCCGACGCCGCGGAAAGGCACGCCAGGAGCACGACGAGAACGACCAGAAGAAGGCATTGTTGGAAGCTGTCTTTCAGTTTCGGCAGGCGCATCGCGACATCCCCCTTCAGTCCGTCCGGTCGGCTTGCATGAGCCGGTCCTGAATGTCCGCCGGGCTCGTTTCGGCCGCGTCGAGATCTGCCGCGATGCGCCCCCGGCGCATGATGCAGACGCGGTCCGCCGCGTCGACGACCTGCTGCATGTTGTGCGAGACGACGACCACCGCAATGTTCCGCCGCGAGAGCTCCGCGATCATCCCGAGAACGGCGGACGATTCGCGGACCCCCATCGCGGCCGTCGGTTCGTCGAAAATGACCAGGCGCTTTCCGTGGCGGAGCGCCCGCGCGACCGCGACGGCCTGCCGCTGGCCGCCCGAGAATTCGCGGACGGGAAGCGAGATGTCCGGAAGCGCGATGTTCAGCTCCGACAACAGGCCTTCGGCGATGCGCCTCATGCGCTTCCGGTCGAGAAAGATCCCGAACCGCGTGAGTTCGTCGCCGAGGAAGATGTTCGCCGCCGCGTCGCGGAAGTCGTCCAGGGAAAGATCCTGATAGACGGTCGATATCCCTTTGCTCAGGGAGAGCCCCGGCGTCAGGCGCGCGTAGCGCGTCCCGTCGATGCGGATCTCGCCCCGGTCGGGTTGCAGCGCCCCGGAGAGGATCTTGATGAGCGTGCTCTTGCCGGAGCCGTTGTCGCCGACGATGGCTGCGACTTCGCCGGAGCGGACCGAAAAATCGACGCCCCGGAGCGCTTCAATATGGCCGAAGGACTTGCAGATCCCCACGGCCTCGACAAGAGTCGTTCCGGCCGCCGGAAGACGGTTCGACACGATTGCGTTCCCTCCTGACACGAAGAAAATCATGGCGGGCGACACGAATTCGCGTCCCGACGCTCCTTTCGCGCGACGGTGAAAGGAACCCTCGGAGGGCGACGGAAAAAAACGGACGGTTGCCCGACGGGAAGGGTTACGAGGAGAGGTAGGCCCCGGATCCGGTCGGCGTGCGCGTCCATCGGTCGGCGGACGGCGTTGTTCGCGATTCATGCACCCCGTGCATTGTCGCGCTGCATCGTCACTGGAACGCCCACGCCATGGACAGCACACCTCTTTTCGGATGGTCCGGAAGATTAAATGCTTTGAGAAATAATTGTACCACACCCATATATCTGATCCTTGACAGGGCATTCTTCACAATTTAGTATATGCGTATATGCGCATACGTTGTATTTCTGCCGGATTCGAAGGGGGAGAGGTCATGGGCGAGATGATTCAGGACAAGTCCGTCGTGGCGATGGGCGACGGTCGCGAGACGGCCGACGCGGCCGCTCTGGCGGCCGTCATGGCGTGCAGGGAGCGCGGAGAGGCCGTCGCGCTGGTGACGGTCATCGGCGCGACGGGGTCCGCGCCGCGCGGAATGGGGGCGACGATGGCGGTCCGAAAGGACGGCTCAATCGTCGGGACCATCGGCGGCGGCAACCTGGAGCTGTTCACGATCCGCCACGCGCTCGCGTCCATCGAGGACGGATGTCCCCGGCGGCTGCATTACGACTTCAGCGGCGGTCCGGAACAGAACGTCAGCAAGGCGTGCTGCGGGACGACGGACTTCTTCATCCAGCCGTTCACGGAGATGCCGCGTCTCGTCGTGTTCGGCGCGGGGCATGTTGCGCGCGCGCTCGTTCCGCAGGCGCGCTCGTGCGGCTTTTCGGTCCTCGTCGCGGATGACCGCCCGGAATTTCTGGACGCCGCGAGCTTCCCGGAGGGAACGGAGTTCCTGTTCGGGCCGTTCACCGAGACGGCCGCAAGCGCCCCTCTGGACGAAACCACCTACGCGGTCATCATGACCTACGGCCACGTTCACGACGAAGAGGTCCTCGCCGCGTGCCTGAACCGTCCGTGGAAGTACCTCGGACTCATGGCGTCCCGGGCGAAGGTCGCGGAGCTGAAGGCGCACATCGGAACCACCGACGAGGCTCGCCGGCTTCTCGAGAAGGTGCGCATGCCCGTCGGCCTGGACATCGGGGGCCGGTCGCCCGCGGAGATCGCCGTGTCGATCATGGGCGAGATCATCGCCGAGCGATACGGGCGCCGCAAGAACGTCTGACGAAAGAAGGGATTTCGGGTGGAAAAAGCGGCGGCCCTTTTCAGCGCGCTGTCGGATCCGACGCGTCTCTCTATTTTCACGGCGCTCCTCGGGTTCGGAGAGGCGTGCGTCTGCCAGCTGCACAGGGGGCTTGGGATCCCCCAATCGATGGCGTCGAGGCATCTGCGGGTCCTGTACGACGCGGGGCTGCTCGAAAAACGACGCGTGAAGCAGTGGATGCACTATTCGGTGCGACAATCGGACGATCCCGTCGTCCGGCAGGTCATTGGGGCGATCCGGGAGGCGTACTGCGGCGCTCCCGAATTCGCGGCCGTGTATGAATGGATGCGGCGCATTTCGTGCGACGCGGACAAGGAGGAAGGTTCCGAATGAACGAAAGGACTGCGTCTCCGGCCCCCGACAGGGGATTGGGCTTCTTTGAGCGGTACCTTACGGTATGGGTGCTGCTTTCGATCATCGGGGGCATTTTCCTGGGCAAGGCGGCCCCGAAGTTCGCGCGGACGCTGGACGGCATGGCGATCTATGTCGACGGAGCGCCCGTCGTGTCCATCCCGATCGCGATATGCCTCTTCTTCATGATGTATCCGATCATGGTCAAGATCGACTTCGGCGAAGTCCTCAAGGCCGGCAGGAGCATCAAACCCGTCGGGCTCACGCTCTTCGTCAACTGGGCCGTCAAACCCTTCACGATGTACGCGATCGCGGTCTTCTTCCTGGGAACGCTCTTCCTGCGATTCATCGGCCCCGACGCGACGGATATCGTGAAAATGCCGCTCGGGCTCGACCTCGCCGTGGGAGACGCCTACGGCGTCGGCAGGGTCGTCCTCGTCGAAGGCGTCAAGGCGTTGCAGGTCCCGCTCTGGCGGAGCTACCTCGCCGGGTGCATCCTGCTCGGAATCGCGCCCTGCACGGCGATGGTCCTCGTCTGGGGGTATCTCGCCAGAGGCAACGACGGACACACGCTCGTCATGGTCGCCATCAACTCGCTTTCCATGCTCGTGCTCTACGGTCCGCTCGGCGGCTTCCTTCTGGGCGTCGGCCGGATTCCCGTGCCGTGGCAGGCGCTCGTGCTGTCCATCGCGATCTACGTGGCGCTGCCGCTCGTCGCGGGCTACTGGTCCCGAAAGGCCATCATCGGCGCGAAGGGGGAAACGTGGTTCCGCGAGAAGTTCCTTCACGTCCTGACGCCGATAACGATTGTCGCGCTCCTTGCGACGCTGGTCCTGCTCTTCTCGTTCAAGGGAGCGGTCATCACGGCCAATCCGCTCACGATCCTGTGGATCGCGATTCCGCTCTTCCTGCAGACCATGCTCATCTTCGCGCTGGGGTACTGGCTGTCGCGCGTCCTGAAGCTCAGCTACGCGGACGCGGCCCCGTCGGCGATGATCGGCGCGTCGAACCATTTCGAAGTGGCCATCGCGACGGCCACGATGCTCTACGGCCTGTCGTCCGGCGCGGCGCTCGCGACGGTCGTAGGGGTTCTCATCGAAGTTCCCGTCATGCTGATGCTCGTGAAGATCTGCCTGAGAACGCAGCACTGGTTTCCGGTCAAAGACGGAAGCGCGCGGGGGCGACGGTGAAGCACGCTCCCGACAGGAACACACATGCAGAAAGGATTGATCGCATGAAAGAATCCGGAATGTCCCGCCGGCCGGAAACGAGGAGAACGGCGCTGCACGTGTCGATTCTCGCGCTTTCGCTGATCGCCGCGACGGCGTTTTCGGCCCAGGCCGCGCGAAAGCTCCCCGACTTCGACCCGTTCACGTCTCTCAAGCCGGATGTCCTCGCCTTCAAGACCACAGGGAAAATCCTCCGCGTGACGACCTCCGCGGACGTGGTCCGCGCATCGTTTCGCGGCTTTCCCGAAGTGGTGGTCAACGATCACGGATACGCGGAACGCATCATGATCCGGACTCCGGTCCAAACCGGGTCGATTTCGGCGGACTTCTCGCTCGGATGCGGCGGGTGAGGCGGCGCGAAGAAATTCGCCGCCGTAAGTCTTACGGGGCTCGACCATGAACTATTGAAGGAAGGCGACAGTGCAAACGCGCACTACGCGATCCGCTGGGATTTTTCGGGAAAGAGCGAGCGGGTTCTCTCCGGAGCGCTCGTTGCGGAACAGGGAGGGGAAACGACGCGCCTCCCCATCGATATCGTCCGGCTCGACAGGGGCGTCCGGCTGCTCTTCGCCGTATACGACCCGGCAGGCGGGCTGCCGGCATCAAAGATTCTCGGAGAGGCGACGTCGACGTCGTCGCGACTCGTGGCGCCGATATGGAATCCGGCTCCCGCAGGACGCGACTTTCTGCTCGCCGTCGCGAATGTCGGTACGGAGGCGGTGCGGCTCCGGGGCGGATCGGATCAGGTGCGCCCGATCGCCGGAAATCCGGCGAGTCCGCAGCTCCGGACCGAAGACAGCGGCGTTATCGGTCCCGGAGCGATGGCGATTCTGAACCTGAGCCGCGTTTCGGGGCTCTGGGCAGGCGTGACGATCCATTTCGACGACGCGAAGGACGTCAAGATCACCTGGGGCGCGCCCGGCATGCTCCTCTCTCCGATGGGACTCTCCGTTGCGGGAGTGTTCGCCGCCGCGGCCTGCGCTCTTGTGATCGTCTTCCGGAAGCGCAGACAGGGCGCGGCGTAAGCCTGCGAAGAAGGCATGAGAGGCCGGATTCTCCGACATGCGGGGAATCCGGCCTTTTCTACGCCAACCGGATTCCGTTACGAAAACGCGTCCGTCGGGAACCGCGTTCCGTAGCGGGCTTTTCGCCGGAGTTTCTCGTTCTCTTCTGCCGCAACCGTCATCAGGTCATCCCGCGACGACGTCGTGCGGCAAGGCGGCGGAGTGCGGCGCTATTGATCCTTCCAAATCGCCTTGCTATAATATGTGAAAATATGCATATGCATATTCTGAAACACTGCATCTGCAACGTTGCAAAGGAGGTCTTTCGGGTGAAGTTCACGGTGTGACGCCGCAACGGTTCGATGCACGGGTTGCATTCGGCCAACCGGAAACGTACACTGCGAACACCGGAACCCGGAGGATTTCCGTCCCTTCCGGACTGATTTCTTCACCTTTCCCCCGTCGTGAAGCTTCGTTCCGTTTCGCAATACCGCAGAACGCCTGAAGGCGCTTTGTCGTGTTCCGTGCGTTCCCGAAAATCCGGAGACGGAGAGTTGCGCCGTATCGACATCGTCTGGGCGGATCGGATTCCGTTTTTCGCAACGCAAGCCAAAATCTGAAAGGGGATCTTTTGTGTGAAGAAGTCTCGCGCATTGCTCTGCATGCTCGCTTTTGTGTTCGTAACCGTATGCCTCGCCTCCGCGGCTTCGGCCGCAATGTCCGCGAAAAAGGCGGAGTGCTTCGTCGACGCAGCCTGGCTCGCCGCCAATCTCGACAAGGTCATCGTGCTCGACGCGCGGTCCGACAAGCACTACGCGGTCAGCCACATCCCCGGCGCGATCCACTCCATGTGGACGGACTGGACGGACCGGTCCAAAGGCAAACAGGGAGATGCTGGCTGGAACGTCACGATGGAAAAATCGAAGCTCGAAGCCTACGTAGGATCGCTCGGGATCGACGGGAACAAACCGATCGTAATTTGCGGAGATCCCAGCGGATTCGCCGAGGACGGCCGCGTGATGTGGGAGCTGCGTCTCGTCGGCGTGAACGACGTCAGACTGCTGGACGGCGGCTTCCCCGCATGGAAGGCCGCAGGCAAACCCGTGACGACCGACGCGCCGAAGATCCGGCCCGTGAAATTCGCGTTCGACAAAATCCATGAGGAGTACCGCGTGCTGTTCGACGAAATAAAGACGAACCCGAAAAAGTGCGTCATTCTGGATACGCGCTCCCGCGACGAGTACATCGGCAAGATCAACCACGGCGAGAAACGCAACGGGCATATTCCGGGCGCGGTCTTCATGGCGTTCAACGAACTGTACCACGACGACGGAACGGTCATGGACGTCGACGAGATCCGGAAGCATCTCGAGTCCAGGGGCGTGAAGAAGGACCAGTGCATCATCACCTACTGCACGATCGGGATCCGCTCCGGCTTCACGGCGCTGATGCTGCGCATGGCCGGCTACGACGCGCGGAACTACGAGGCGTCCTATTCGGAGTGGGCCGGCGACGCTTCGCTGCCGATCGAGAAATAGCGGCATGAAGGATTCGAAGCTTCGCCTGTTCCTCTGGCTGTCCGTTGCGGTGCTGGGAGGATTCGCGATCCTGTACTTCACGATTCCATCGTTCGCGCTGTTCATCAACGAGAGCACATCCATCCTCGTCACGGCGGATATCAAGCGGATGCGGATCTACATACGGAGCTTCGGCGCCATCGCTCCGCTCGTCTCCATGGGCATCATGGTCTTCCAGTCCATCGCGTCGCCGCTGCCCGCATTCGTCGTGACGTTCGCAAACGCATGGGTGTTCGGCTGGCAGCTCGGCGCGGTGTATTCATGGACCGGGGCCATGATCGGCGCGGCGCTCTGCTGGGCGATCGGCAAGGGGTTCGGCCGTCCGGTCGTCGAAAAGATGGTCGGAAAAACGGCGCTCGACAAGTCAGATACGTTTTTCGAAAACCACGGCAGGCACGCGGTTTTCATCGCGCGGCTGCTGCCCATCATGCCCTTCGACGTGATTTCCTACGCGGCCGGTCTGACCACGATGGGCTTCTGGGGGTTCTTCTGGGCCACGGGCCTCGGCCAGCTCCCCGCAACGATCCTGTACTCCTGGTGGGGAGAGAAGATGACCACGTCGGGGAAGGTCTTCCTGTGGGGCATCGCAGGATTCCTGACGCTTCTCACGATCGCGTGGGCGCTCAAGCAACGGGCTTCGCGAAAGGGCGCCGGTGCGTGAACGGACATTTTTTTCGAAACGATTCGAAAATACGGTTCTTCATCGGGATCGCCGCTTCGCGGGCGATCCCGTTTTTTTTCGACACTTGACACCATGAGGGCGGATGTTTATTATATGCGATATTGCGCAGATACGCATATAACCCGGCGAATGAATCTGCGACAGGAGGAGATACACGAATGAGCTGCGGATGCACGGGAAACGCGAAAGAGGATCTTCACAGCGTCATCAGGGAGAAATACGGCAATATAGCGCGTCAGGGCGGATCATGTTGCGGCCCGTCGTCCTGCGGCTGCGGCGCGGGACAGTTCGCCGATTCCATCGCCAGGGAGGCGGGATACAGCCGGGAAGAACTTTCCGGGCTTCCCGAGGGGGCGAACATGGGGCTTTCCTGCGGCAACCCGACAGCGATCGCGTCGCTCCGGCCGGGAGAGGTCGTTCTCGATCTCGGTTCGGGCGGCGGATTCGACGTATTCATCGCCGCGACCAAAATCGGCCCCACGGGGCGCGCCATCGGGGTCGACATGACGCCCGAGATGATCTCGACCGCGCGACGCAACGCGGAATCGTACAAAGAAGCGGGCGACGCTGCGCCCGTCGAGTTCCGTTTGGGCGAGATCGAACACCTCCCCGTGGCGGATTCCAGCGTGGATGTCGTGATTTCCAACTGCGTCATCAACCTCTCGCCCGACAAGCCGCAGGTCTGGAAAGAAGTCGCGCGGGCGCTCCGGCCGGGCGGACGCGCAGCCGTCTCCGACCTTGCGCTTCTGCGACCGCTTCCCGATGCGGTGCGTTCTTCCGTTCAGGCTCTGGTCGGCTGCGTCGCGGGGGCCGCGCTCGTGGACGACATCCGGAAAATGATGGCGGCTGCCGGGCTCGTCGATATCGTCCTCGAACCCAAATCCGGCTACATCGAACGGATGACGGAGAGCGCCGATCCTCTCTTCAGTGAGGTTATCGGAAAGCTGCCCGCCGGCACGAAGTTGAGCGATTTCGTCACAAGTCTGAACATCACGGCGAGAAAGCCGTCATAAGGGAACCATGGATACGGAAGCCGACCTGTTCAAGGCGCTCTCCCACCCGATTCGTCTGAGGATGGCGATCTTTCTCGCCACGCACGGAGAGACGTGTGTGTGCCATCTTGCCGGAGCCATGGGAGAGCCGGATTTCAAGATCTCCCGCCATCTTGCCATTATGCGCTCTGCCGGAATGGTCACGGCGCGCCGGCAGGATACGTGGATGCACTACCGGCTGGCGGAGCCCCGAAGCGATATCGAGGGCTGTTTGCAGAACTGCCTGCGGCATTGTTTCGTCACGCATCCGGCGGTGTGCGACGACCTGAAGCGTTTTGAAACAATCGTCGAAAAGGCGCCGTGTCCCGAATGCGGCGTATCCGGACATCATGAGGAGACCATACGATGAACGAGGAACAGTCCCGGAACGAAGAAGCAGTTCAGCCCGTGTCGCCGACGCAGGAACGGCGCGAAGAAGCGGCCCAGTGCGGGCCCGGTTGCGCCTGCGGAAAGAAGGGACCCGGGACGAAAACGAAGGTGATCGTATGTCTGCTTGTCGCCGTCGCCGCGACAGGTGTTCTGGCCCGGAGCGTCATGCTCAAGGCGGAAAACGGGACCGCTCCGGCATCGACGGCATTCGCCGCGATCGCGGTTGCGCTGTCTCCTGCAGCGTCCCCCGCCGCGAAGGCGACGGAAAAGGCGGCGTCGCCGCTCTGGGGCGAACCGCTGAAGGAGATGTCCGCTCTCAACAAGGTTGCGATTCAGAAGGACGCGGTCTTCGTGTACCTGCCGAAGAAAGGTCAGGAATCCGACGAGAGCGTGCGGCGGCAGATCGAAAACGCCGCAGAAAAGATTCAGTCGAAAGGCACGAAAATGGCCATATACGCGCTGGATTCCGATTCAAAGGACTATGCGCAGATCACCTCCCAAACGAAGGCGCCGTGCGTGCTGGCGCTGGTCAGGGGGCTCGGCGCCAGTGCGGTGGCCGGGGATATCGTCGAAGACAAACTGATTGCGGCCGTCGTCACGGCGTCGAGGCCGGCGAGTTCCTGTTGCCCCTCCGGCGGCGGCGCTTCAAAGGGCTGCAAATAGCTTCCTGAAAGCGGATACGGCATGGATTGGGTTATATCGGCTTCGGAGTGGGCGGCCGCCACGCTCGAACAGGCGGGGACGAACCCGCTCGCACTGCCGCTCGCGTTTCTGCTGGGTCTGGCAAGCGCGGTGGCGAGCGCATGTTGTACGTTGCCGGTCTTCGGCGCCATCGTCGGCTACGCGGGGATCCGGGAGTCGGCCGACCGGCGATCGGTTCTGCTTGGAGCCTGCTCCTTCATGGTCGGCACGATCATCGCCCTGTTCATTCTCGGAAGCGTCGCAGGGCTGATCGGACAGGTTGCGCAAAGCGCGCTGGGTCAATACTGGAAGGTTTTCGCCGGAATCGTCGCCATCGTCGTCGGGCTCGGCGCGCTGAACCTGCTTCCATTCAGGCTCCCGGGAAGGAAACACGGGACGGCGAATGCCCCGGCGCGCGGACTGATGGGCGCGGTCGTCGCCGGAATCGTGATGGGCGGCGCGGTCAGCGTCTGCTCGCTGGGATGCAACCCGGGCATCTTCATTATTTTGGGGGTGGCGGTTCTCCAGGGCTACACCCTGTGGATGTTCGGGCTCCTTCTCGCCTATGCGGTCGGGTTCAGCCTGCCGCTAGCCGCGCTGATGCTGGGCGTATCGTTCGGCAAATCGTTCATCCGGCTCGGGAAGGCGGAAGCGGCGATTCGCCTTGTTGCGGGCGTCGTTCTGATCGGAGTGGGTTTCTATTTCTTCTATACGTTCTGATTTTCACAAAGAAAATGGAGGGATCGTATGAATTCGTTCCAGATATCGCTCGAGTTTTTCGTGTTCATTCTGGCGGAGCTGAGCGTCCTGTTTCTCGGCGTCAGCACGCTGGTAGGACTCGCTTTCGAGTATCTGTCGGATGACACGCTTCGCCGGTGGCTGTCCCGGAAGGGGTGGCTCGGCTATTTCCTGGGAGCGGCGCTCGGCGCCGTGACGCCGTTCTGCTCCTGCTCCACGATTCCGATGACCGTCGGGCTCCTGCGCGCAGGGGTTCCTTTCGGCGCCACGATGTCGTTCCTGCTGGCGTCGCCGCTGCTGAACCCGATCATTCTGACGATGTTCTGGGTTTTGCTCGGGTGGAAATCCTGCGCGGTGTATGGAATCGTCACGTTTGCGGCGGCCATGCTCAGCGGGGCGATCCTTGAGGCGTTCGGACTGGCGAAAGATGTCCGGAATGTCCGCGTCAGCGGGGGCCCCGGGGAAAAGGAAACGCTTCCGACGTTCGGCGGCAAGCTTCGTCGCGCATTCGCCGGCGCATGGAGGGACTTTCGCGGTTTGCTGCCCTTCGTCGTCGCCGGCGTCGCCATAGGAGCGGGCATCTACGGGTATTTGCCCGCCGATTTCGTCGTTCGCGTCGCCGGGCCGCAGAATCCGCTCGCGGTCCCCGCAGCCGCCATTATCGGCGTTCCACTGTACCTCCGGGCCGAGACGGTTATCCCGATAGCGGTGGCGCTCACGCAGAAGGGAATGAGCATCGGCGCTGTGATCGCGCTGATCATCGGCGGGGCGGGGATGAGCCTCCCGGAGATGAGCATGCTCACGGCCATTTTCAAGCTCCGACTGGTTGCGCTGTTTGTGTGCGCGGTGTTCCTGACGGCCTCAGGAGCCGGACTCGTATTCAATCTGATCTGATGTGAAGGAGGAATTTCTTATGGAAGGCGAAAAGAA
Source organism: uncultured Synergistaceae bacterium (assembly GCA_964451935.1). Taxonomy (GTDB): domain Bacteria; phylum Synergistota; class Synergistia; order Synergistales; family Aminobacteriaceae; genus CALFXN01. The sequence goes on from CAYVKE010000003.1 coordinate 45,609, forward strand.
GGGGCTTTTCTCGAAGTTTTTCGGCAAGGGAAGTTCGTGCGGTTGCGGGGGATGCTGTTCGATGAAGATCGAGGAGATTCCGGAAGAGAAGGACGAAAAAACTGACGTCAGGAAAGAAAAACCGGCGGCGAAATAGGAAGCGACGATGAGACAAGACGCGGCCCCGGGCGTTCGCGCCATGGGCCGCGTCTCATTGAGTTCGCTCCGCAAGAATACCGAGGCGTCATCGTAAATGGGTGGTAATATGTTCACGTTTGCATATAGCGTCCTTTACGGGAAATTTCCGATCGGATCCGTATCGCGAAGAGATGCACATCCATCCAGTCTCGGGGAGTGATCGCAGCATGAAGGGAAAGAACATTCTGACGGCTTTGTTGCTCGTATTCGTTATTGCAAGTCTGGGGTATGTGGCGTTCGGTGAGTTTGGCGGCCGCGTTTCGGCTCCGGCGCCTGAGAAGGCTGCCGTTCCCGCTTCACCGGCGGCGACAATCGCGCCGGAGCGTGCGACCGCGCCGACTCCGGCGACCGCCGTAGTCACACAGGAACCGAAAACGCCCGCGCCGCTTCCGGAACGGGCGCCCGAAGCGGCAAAGAGCGCGAAGACCGAAGCGCCCGCCGCAGGGAAACATTTCGTCGCCTATTACCTTCACGGCAAGGCGCGTTGCGTGAGCTGCACGACGATCGAGAGACTGACGAAGATCGCGCTCGACACGCACTTCGCCGACGCACAGAAGAGCGGCCTCATGGACGTTCGTATTCTCAACGTGGAAACGCCCGAAAACCGGCATTATATCCAGGACTATCAGATCACCAACCAGTCGGTGGTCCTCTCCGAACTTCAGGACGGCAAGGAAATCCGCTGGAAGAACCTGAAACAGGTATGGCGTCTGTTCCGGGACGAGACGGCCTTCGACGACTATATCCGCACGGAGACCGACGCCTTCCTCAAGGGAGACGAAGCGGGGTCCGTGAAGCGGTGAGCGCTCTCTGGTTCGGCGTCGCGACGGCGTTCTGGCTCGGACTCCTGACGGCCGTCAGCCCGTGCCCCCTGGCGACGAACATCGCGGCGGTGTCGTTTCTCGCCCGACGGGTCGAAAGCCCGCGGCAGGTCTTCCTCGCGGGAATCCTGTACACGCTGGGCCGCGTGCTGACCTACGTCGTTCTCGGCGTTCTGCTCGCGACCAGCGTCCTGTCTGCGCCGGGCGTCTCCGCGATGCTCCAGTTCACGGTGAGCAGGCTGCTCGGGCCGCTTCTCGTCCTCGTCGGAATGATCCTTCTCGGCCTGCTGTCGCTGCCTTCGTTCGGCGGCGGGACGTCCGAAGCGATGACCCGGCGTGCGGAAGACATGGGGTTGTTCGGAGCGCTGCTTCTGGGCGTGATGTTTTCGCTGGCGTTCTGTCCGGTCTCGGCCGCGCTCTTTTTCGGCTCGCTGCTCCCCCTCGCGGTCAATGCGGGATCCGGATTGCTTCTGCCCGCGGTGTACGGCATCGCGACCGGGTTGCCGGTGCTCGTCTTCGCGCTTTTGATCGCCTTCGGCGTGAAGAGCCTGTCGGGGATCTTCGGCCGGATCACGCAGATCGAACTGTGGGCGCGGCGAATCACCGGAGGAATTTTCATCGGCGTCGGACTGTACAAGACGCTGCAGGATATATTCGGCCTGTTCGTGTAGAACGGGTTTCGACGAGGAGGATTCGGACGGAATGACCGATTGGGAAAAGGTTCCCCAGACCGAAATCGTGTGCGGGTGCGCGAATGTCACCAAGCGCGACATCGTTCGCGCCATCGCAGCGGGAGCGGATACCTTCGAGATGATTTGCGAAGCGACGGGCGCAGGCAAAGGAAACAAGTGCGCCGAACTGAACCCGCGGGGGCGCTGCTGTCACGGGGACATCCGCGAACTGCTCGCGGCGTACGGCCCGGCGCTCAAGCGGATGAAGGGGGGATGTTCCTGTGGCGGAGGTTGAAGCGCCTGATGCGGTCGGTCTGACCGCAGAACGTGCGAATTGTCCGGAGCGGGAACGCGTGCAACAGGCGAAAGCCGACATTCTCAAGGCCATAGCGCATCCGGTGCGCCTTTCGATCGTGGAGATGCTCGGAAAGGGCGAGCGGTGCGCCTGCGATATCTGCGACGTGTTTCCGTGCGACCGGACGACGGTGAGCAAGCATCTGGCCGTACTCAGGAGTCTGGGCGTGATCGAAGATCGGAAAGAGGGGCTGCGCGTTCTGTACAGGCTGCGGATGACGTGCCTTCTCCCCTTTCTGGCGTGCCTGGAGCGGGTTGTCCGAAGCGGGACGCGCGAGTGCGAGTGCGAATGTGAAAGGGAGGAATAAGCGATGAAACTTCAGGTTCTGGGAACGGGATGTCCGAAGTGCAAGAAGCTTGCGGCGAACGCCGAGGAGGCTGCGAAGGAGCTTGGACTCGCCGTCGAGATCGAAAAGGTGACCGATATCGACAAGATCATCGATTTCGGCGTCATGTCGACGCCGAGCCTTGCGATCGACGGAAAAATCGTCGTCGTCGGCAAAGTTCCTTCCGTGGAAGATATCAAGAAGCTTCTGGCGTAAATCGTTATCGGTCCGGCGGGATCTTCTTTCCGACGTGGAAGATCCCTTTTTTTGGGCGGTAAATGTGGTAAAAACACCACATAGTTTCGATTCCAGGCAAACAACTTTCGGAGAGGTGATTTTCCATGAATGACGAACTGAAGAAGTTTCTGTATCTCGTCGCCGCGTTTCTCGCGTTCTACTATATGCCCGTCGACAGCCCGCGGCTTCAGGCGGCCGCGATCGAATCGCTGGCGATGCTCCGCGAATACGCCAGGGAACACGTTCTGCTCTGCCTCATTCCCGCGTTTTTCATCGCCGGCGCGATCAGCGTTTTCGTCTCCCAGCAGGCGGTCATGCGCTACTTGGGCGCAAAGGCCAAACGATGGGTCGCCTATACCGTGGCGGCCGTATCGGGAACGATCCTCGCGGTGTGTTCCTGCACCGTTCTTCCGCTCTTCGCCGGAATTTACAAGCGCGGCGCGGGGCTTGGCCCCGCATCGGCGTTTCTCTACTCCGGCCCGGCGATCAACGTTCTCGCGATCATCATGACCGCACGGATTCTGGGGATGGAACTCGGCGTCGCGCGCGCCGTCGGGGCGATCGCCTTCAGCGTCGTCATCGGCGTGCTGATGGCCTTCATCTTCCGGCATGAGGAGGCGCAGCGCCAGCAGGCGTTCGCGGACATGCCCGTTCCGGACGCGGTGCGTCCATTATGGAAGACGGTGTTCTTCATGATGAGCATGGTCGTCTTTCTCGTGTTCGCGAACTGGGCCGCGCCGAAGCTCCCGATCGGCGTGTGGGCCGCCGTTTACGGCGTCAAATGGTGGATCGCCGGAGCCGCGCTCGGTCTCACGATCCTCTCGGTCCGTATGTGGTTCACGCGCGACGAACGCTCCGAGTGGTACGGCTCGACGTGGGGCTACGCGTTGCAGGTGCTGCCGCTGCTCTTCGGCGGCGTTCTGGCGGCGGGGTTTCTTCTTGGGCGTCCCGGGCACGAGGCGATCATTCCGAGCCAATGGGTGACGGCGCTCGTCGGCGGGAATTCACTCTTCGCGAACTTCTTCTCCTCGGTTGTCGCGGCGTTCATGTACTTCGCGACGCTGACGGAGGTTCCCATCCTCCAGGGACTCATCGGGGCGGGTATGGGCAAGGGGCCGGCGCTTGCGCTGCTGCTTGCCGGACCGGCGCTCTCGCTGCCGAACATGCTCGTCATCAGGAGCATCGTCGGGACGAAGAAGACGGTCGTCTACGTGAGCCTCGTGGTCGGTCTTTCGACGATCGCGGGGATGCTATTCGGCGCGATCTTCGGGTAATCGGGGAACTGTCGGCGTCCTCTTTCGATAGAGAAATATGGAGCATATTCGAATTAAAATACGGATGGTCGCCGTGGAAGGATCCCACGTGACGACCGCTCAAGAGAGGTGACGGGGCAATGGTTCAGGATTCACACGCGCAGGATGCGCTGCGGGATGCGGTACGGAAGCGCTATGGCGACTCCGTGACGCAGCGCACGGGCTGCTGCGGCGGGGAGAGCTGCGGGAGCGGTTTCGCAGCAGGGGTGTATTCGGGGGACGAGAACGCCGCCGTTCCGGGAGAGACCGCAGGACTTTCGTTCGGCTGCGGCAGCCCGACGCGGCATGCCGGACTTCACGACGGCGAGGTCGTTCTCGACCTGGGGTGCGGGGCCGGAACGGATCTTGTGCTTGCGGCCGGAATGGTCGGGCCCCGGGGGCTCGTCTACGGCCTCGACATGACCGACGAGATGCTCGAAGCGGCGGGTAGGACAGTAAAGGCCTCGGGCTTCGACACGATCCGGCTTCTGAAGGGCGTTCTGGAACGGATCCCGCTCGCCGACGGCTCCGTGGACGCGATCATCTCCAACTGCGTGATCAACCTGGCGGGCGACAAGGCGGCGGTGCTCCGCGAGGCGCTTCGCGTGCTCCGGCCGGGCGGGCGGCTCTGCGTCGCGGACACGACCTTTTCGGGGAGCGTGCCCGACGCAATCCGCAGCGCCGGTCCCGAAGCCTGGTGTGGGTGAGTGTCCGGCTCTCTTCCGGAGGAAGAGTACGCCGACCTGCTGCGAAAAACGGGGTTTGTCGATGTCGCGGTCGAGCGCATCCGCACCTATCGCCTGACGGACGCCGACGGACGGTCGGTCTTCGGCGCGCTGACCGACGACGAGGCGAAGGCCGCCGACGGGCGGCTCGGAAGCGCGATCGTCCGGGCGAAGAAGCCCGGCGCGGCGCTCGTCGAGGGGCGGGAGTACGCACTCCGGAGCGCGACGCCCGGGGATCTCGCGGCCGTCGTCGAACTCGTCGAGGCGTGCGGGCTGACGAGCGAGGGCATCGCAGGTGAAATCGGGGACTTCGCCGTGATCACGCTCGCCGGCGAGACGGACATCGCGGGCTGCGTCGGCCTCGAATGGGGCGGCGGCGCGGCGATGATCCGGAGCCTTGCGGTGCGACAGTCCGCGCGCAAATTCGGCTTCGGCGAGCGGCTGGTCCACTGGGCCGTGGAGCGCGCGCGGGATGCGGGCGCCGATCGCGTCGTGCTGCTCACGGAGACGGCGCCGCGCTTCTTCGCGCGGCTCGGGTTCGCGGCCGTCGAGCGATCATCGCTGCCGCAGGCGCTGCTCGAATCGTCCTCCGTCGCGCCCACCTGAAACCCGGAAGGCGTCTCCTGTATGGAGATCCGGTTCGCGTGAGATCACTGCCGCAGAATCGCTGACGGAAAGAGGCGGGCGTCCCTTCGAGGAAGCCCGCCTCTTTTTCATACCCTGTTTCCGTTCGGCCTCTTTACTTTTTCCGCGGACGGCCGAGAACCATCGAGGCGCTCTTCGAGCCCTTCTTGTTGCACTTCGCGATGACGGTGACCTTCATCCCGTTATGCAACGCCTTCAGGTAGAAGACGTCCATCTGGGATTTGAAGTTCGTCTGCATCGTGTAGTCGCGGGAAGCGACGACCCTCTTTCCCGCCAGCACGGTGATCCGGCTGACGTAGTGCTCGTTGATGGCGCTGACCGGGTGAAGCACGTTCACGTCCAAAACGCGCAGACTCGCGTCCCATTGCAGGTCGATGCCGTTCGGCGCATGGGCGAAAGCCGCGCCCGTCCCGACCAGAAGAAGAACACTCACGCACAACACGAATGCAAAGCGCCTGATCCTCACGTCGATCCCTCCTCGACAGGGTTCGGGGATGCCGCCAAGGCTCCCCTCCGCTTGGAAAAACTTCAAACATTATAGTCTATTCCGACACAACGGACAAGAAGAATGCTCCCTCCGCAAACGCTTACTATTTGTATATAATACGAAGCTGGCGCACTCTTATAGGCGTCACCCGCAGGAACGTCCGCGAAGGATGCGGGCGAGGGGTGAACACGATATCAAAGGAGTGATTCGGATGGCGACGTATTCGCCGATGGACAGCAAGGTCGTTCTGCGCGTGCAGACGGGGACGGATTCGGGCGGCAAGGCCGTTCTGCGGAGCATTTCCCTGATGAAGGTGGCGGCTTCCGCTACTGCGGACAACGTCAAGGCGGTTTCCGACGCGCTCGGGGCGCTTCTGGCCCATACGGTGCGTTCCACCGAAAAGGTGGACAACAATTCCGTGGAGATCGCCTAGGCGATTTCCGCAAGGAGGCGAATGTAGATGAAGACGGTGCGGATGCGTTTCGGAACGGCGGACGGCGCGACGGTGTCGCTCTCCCTGGGGTATGCGAAGGACTCCCTGACGGAGGCGGAGGTCCGGACCGCGATGCAGGCGGTGATCGACAACCCGATTTTCGTCACGGCTCCGGCAAACATCAGGTCGGCGGAGCTGGTCGACCGGACGGTCACCGATCTGATCGAGGGATAGTCTTCGGAGGCGGATCATGGAAGAGATTCTTGCGTCGTCGATTCAGAGCGGCTTTGCGATCGCCGTGGCGGCATATCTTCTGGTCCGGATGGAAAAACGGCTTGACGACCTGACGGCGGCCATCGGCGAGCTGCGGGCCGCCATCGAGGGAGAGGGCGCCCGGTGAGGCTGAACGACCTTCGGGTTTCGCTTCACTTCTCCCTGCGGGAGTTCGAGTGCCCCTGTTGCCACAGGGTGCGGCTGCACCCTCTTCTGCTGGTCCGCCTCGAAGAGCTTCGCGAGGCGTGGGGGCGTCCGCTGCTGCTGACAAGCGGCTACCGGTGCGATCCCCACAACGCTCGGGTGGGGGGCGTTCCGAAGAGCGCCCACCGCCTGGGTCTGGCGGCGGATGTGGCGATTCCGCAAGAGGATCAGGAGGCGTTCGTTCTCGCCGCGGCGGACGCGCATTTTCACCGGATCCTCCCCCATTGCGACCGGGGATATGTCCACCTCGCGGTGGACTCGGGAGCTTCATGACCGAAGGCCGGGCTGGGGTCGAGGCGGCATGCGCCGCCTACCGGCCCCTGGTGCGGGCGACGGCTCGGCGGTATCTTGGGCGCGGAGCGGAGTTCGAGGATCTGGAGCAGGAAGGGTACCTCGCGTTGATCCGGCTGCTTCCGCGCTGCCCTCCCGGGGAGCCGCTCCCCCGCTTCCTGAAGCTCCGCCTGCCCGCAATGGTGCGGGACGCCGCAGAACGGATGCGCCGCGAGGCGACGATGGATGTTTGCGAGCTTGAGGGGACGGATGCGGAGCCCTCCTGCCCCCCGGAGGAGATCGGCGAGTCGCCGGTGTTCGAGCGGCTGCTCTCCGGGGAGGACCTGCACATCGTCCGATGGATCGCTGAGGGGTGGACGCAGGCCGACATCGGGCGCCGGCTGGGGATCTCGCAGCAGGCGGTCAGCGCCAGGCTGCGGCGGATCCGTCCGCTGCTTCGCCCGGTCCTTTTCGAATAGAGAGCACGGCGGAAAGACGAGAGCCGGAGGCGTTCCCGCGAATGGGAATGCTTCCGGCTCTCGTCTTTTCACTATTCTCCCGAACCGTGCGGACGTGGCGTATAATTTAATCGCATTACGCTGGAGGGGTCGTCGGATGTCCATTCGATCGAAGCTCTGGATTCTTGCCGTGGGAATATGCGTCGCCGTCATCGGAATGTCCGTACTGACGTATTTTTGGGCGAACGATCTCTTCGGCCGCCGCCTGGAAGAGTCAGGGCAGGCCTCGGCGCGCGACGGCGCCGAAATAGTCGTCCAGTACTTCGAAAAGCTCCGGATGCTCGCGGAGACGACGGCCGCCGCGACGGCCTTTCACATGCGGGAGGGGCATTCCGTCGCCAGGATGGACGATCACGTCGAGACGCTCGTCTCGTCGTTTCTCGAAAGACACGTGAAGACGGGAATTCAGGATGTCTTCGTGGGGATCGAAGCGAACGGCTCCTTTGCGGACGGTTCGGGCTGGCGCGAACCCGAGGGGTACGACTGCCGGAAGCGCTCCTGGTACCGCCGCGCCGCCGACCAGGGACGGACGGTCGTCGCCGATCCCTATGTCGACATGATCACCAGGGTCAACGTTCTTTCCGTGACGACGCCGGTCCGGTCGGAAGACGGCGCGCTTCTCGGCGTGGCCGGAGTGGACGTCGATTTGAAGCACCTCCAGTCGCTCGTGCAGCCCCGGCGGGTTTTCGGGTCCGGCTTCGGGATGCTGATCGGCCGCGACGGCGTGATTCTGGCCGCGCCCTACCCCGAACTGCTTCTTGCGGCGCGCGTGACGGACCGCGGCTTCGCGGACTCGTCTTTCCTCAATGCCGCGGAGAAGATGATGGAAGGCGGTTCCGGACAGGCGGATGTCACGTTCCGCGGCGAGCGGTGGAGGCTGTTCTTCCATCCGTGCGGAACCGGCGCCGGCGATATTTCCGGAATGTCGTTCGGCCTTCTCTTTCCCGAGCGGGAAATTTCGGCGATGGCGCGGGACGTCGCGATCCTTCACATGGGCGGCGGCCTGATTTCGCTTCTTCTGGTGCTTCTCGTGATCATTCCGACAGCGAGCGGCATCCTGAAGGCGCTCACCGGACTTCGGAAGACCTCCGAACGGATCGCCGAGCAATTCGCGCCCCGTCGGGATCTGGCGGAGGCCGCGCTTTCGCTGAATCTCCTGCATCAGTCGGTCGTCGACCAGAAGAGGCAGAGTGGTTTGTCGGAGCTGTCCTCGTTTCTGGGCGGCCTGGAATCCGCATTGAGCGCCATCTCCGGCCAGCAGGAAGAGATTTCGGCCCTCACCGAAGAGACCATGGCGATGAATGACGAACTCATCCGCACGAACGAGGCTCTTCGCCGGCGCGAGGAGATTTGGACGAGCACGCTTGATGTGACGGTGGCGATATCCAGCCCCGGTGAGTTCGAGGGAAAGCTCCACGGGATTTCCGAGACGATCCGGCAGGCGGCGGGGGCGTTCGGAGTGCTCGCCGCCCGCATCGACGGCGATATGGCGATCAATCTTGCGAGTGCGGGATACCGCGGCCGGACGCTTCCGCTTGCCGCGCCGCTCGACGGGACCGTCGTCGGGCGCGTCGTCCGGACGGGGCTGACCGCCTGGGTGGAACGGGTCGACCAGGATCCGGAGTACTTCCGGCTTCACGAGAACGTCCAGACCGAAGCCATTCTGCCGCTTCTGGAGATGGGACAGGTCATCGGCATCCTGGAGCTTGCCTTCGACCGCAGGACGCCCCGGAACGAGGAGCTTCTGGAGACGCTCCACCCGGTGACGTCGGCGCTTGCCGGGCTTATCGGCGCGGAGTACCTTCACCGCGAGATTCTCGACTCCTATCGCTATCTGGCGGAAAAGCTCCAGTCGATTACGGGAATCCACCACTACGAAACGGCGGAGCATACGGAACGCATCGGCGAATACTCGCGGCTGGCGACGCAGTGGCTCGGCCGAAGCAGGGAGGACCAGGAGAACATCTTCGTCTTCGCCCGGCTCCACGACCTGGGCAAGCTCCGCGTTCCGGTCGAAATCCTGACCAAGCCGGGCGCGCTCACGCCCGAGGAAATGGACGTCATCAGGCGGCACCCCGAATGGGGCCGGGAAATCATCGGGGACGCGCGATGGCTCGAGATGGCGCGCCGGATCTGCATGACCCACCACGAACGATGGGACGGGTCCGGGTACCCCCTCGGGCTGCGCGGAGACGAAATTCCTTGGGAGGGACAGGTCGTCGCGCTCGCGGACGTCTACGACGCCCTGCGGTCGCCGAGGGCCTACAAGCAGGGCATGAGCCACGAAGACGCCTACCGGGTCATCCTCGAAGGCGACGGCCGGACGATGCCGGAACATTTCAACCCCGCGATGCTTGAGTGTTTCCGCGAGCATCACCGGGAGATGGAGCGGATTTTCGCCGGAGCCTAGTCCCCGGTCCGAAGCCTCCACCCCGCCTCCGGCGGGAAGAGCGCCCGCAGGTCGTTTTCCCACGAACCGGGAATGACGCACCGGGTCGCGTCGTCTTCGATGACCACAAGCCGCGCGGCAGTCTGCTGCGCTTCGGAGAGCGCTGGGGCTCCCGCGCATTCCAGAACCGTGCAGTCGAGCCCTGCTTCGAGAATGTCCGCATAGGCCCGGTCGATCTCTCCCGATATCAGGCGTTTCACGTGAAGCATCTTTCCGGCCGCAAGAGACGGTTCGTCGTACGACCGGCTCCGGAGCGCCGTCGAGGCCGCGTTGGCGAGCGTTTCCAGAAGCGACAGGTCTCCGAATTCCGAGCCGGTCACGGCGCCCGTGACCGCTATGTATCCCAGCAGCCGCCCTTCGTCCCAGAAGAGGAAGTAGTATTCGAGGGAGTCTCTGTCCGGAAGGTCCGCGAGTCCGCGAACGCCGAGGCTGCGGAAGTAGTCGTCCGCAAGCGACGCGGGCAGCGACGGCGGCGTCTCGCGGTCTTCGGCCAGAAGGACGGGAAACGCCTGCGGAATGCCGACGGCGATGGTCCGTCCCTCCTGCCGCCGGGCGAAACGAACGTACCCTCCGGCGCGCGGCTGCCAGATAACGAGGTGCGCCGTACGGGCCTGCGACATTTCCGAGAAGATTTCGAGGATCAGGAGGAAGAGGTCCTCCTTGCTGCGCTGCTCCATCATCCGGAGCGTCGCCTGGTGGAGGCTTTCGAGACCGAAGGCCTTGCGCGAGATGCTCGCCAGCGAGGCGTCCCGTTCTCCCGAAAGGCAGGCGAGGGACAGCGCCTTTGCGGCGACGTTTCCGAGAAGCTCCATGAAGTTCATGTCCTCTTCCGTCACTTCGCGCGTCCAGGCGAGCAGGCAGTACAGACGGCATTTGCACCCCGGAATGGGAAGCAGGACGGAATAGTCGGGAGCGAGGAGGTCCGCGTTCCGTTCGCCCAAAAGCTCCCGATGATCGCGGTCGATCCGGATGGGGGCCGGCGACAGGATCGGGTCGCGGAAGACGCCCGTCCGTTCGATGTCGGGCGCGGCCTCGCCCTCCTTCGCGGAAAGGGAGACGCCGTCGTCGAGGACAATGGAGATCCGGGACGGGAAGAGGCTTTCGCCGAGGACGTCCGAAAGAAAGGCGATGAAGTAGTCGAGCGGCATCGGCTCGAAGACGGACGCAAGCGTGCTCTTCGTCGCCAGGATCATGTACGCCAGCCGGGAGAGGCGTTCTTCGGTCCGGTTCCGCCGCAGCGATTCCTGCCACAGCCCCACGAGGGACGCCGCGGGTTTGAGCTGGTCGAGGAGGTTCTGCGACGGCTCCTCGCCCAGAAGGATGAACATGCGCCAGTCGATGCCGCACAGGCGGACGATGCAGGGCCACATCCCCTCGCTTCGCGCGAGATCGACGCGGACGCCGGGTTCCGATGCCGAACGGGGCGGAAAGAGTCCCTGCAATTCCCCGGCCAGACGCCGCATGTGCAGGCTCGACGTGGACGCGCCCACGCCGTCCAGAATGACAAGATCCTCCCCTTCGGGCTGAACGATGAGCGCCGAAGACACCTCCGCCGACAGAAGATTCGACAGCAGAGTCAGCGCCCCCCCGTTGAGGATGAATTCCACCCTTTCGTAGAGTTCCCGCATGTCCGTCCACTCCTTCCCTTTCTAATGGTATGGTAACGTAATATTCGTGCGGACGCCAGAGCCTCCCGCGAATACGTACCGGTTCTTTTTGTTTGCACTTGGCCTTTTGCTCCCGTGGTCGTAGAATGCATACATACGTATGAAGCGGCGACCTCCGGACTTCATAACTCTTTGCGGAAGGAATGGTGATAGCAGATGAACAGGCTTGGAACGAGAATCCTCGCCATCGTGCTCGCGTTGCTGCTCGTTTCGTCGGGAATCATCGCGTTTTACGCGCTCCGCGTGAGCACCGAACAGATGACCGTCGGGGCGGGAAATTACGAGGGGGCGCTCGCCAGGGCCACGGCGGAACAGCTCAACGACACCTTCGACCGCTTCAGCGGCATCCTCCTCTCGCTTGGCGCCGTCCTCCAGACGCGGCTGAATGTGACGGCCGAAAACGCCGACGCGCTGGAGTTCACGATGCAGCAGTTCGCCGTCTCCAACGGCAAACTCATCTCCGCGCTCGGCTCGCAGGCCGCCGAGATCACGGACGTCTACATCTACTTCAACCCCGAAGTGACGAAGAAGGAACAGCCGAACGTCATGACCTACGCCCGAGACAGGGAAAAGAACGCCTTCATGTTCTCGGAAACGTCGCCCTACTCGTCGAAGGAGCTTCTCGACCGGAAGAACGTCGCGACCAACTGGTTCTGGGCGTGCCTGGACACGAAGAAGGACTTCTGGGGCGACCCCTTTGTCCGGGACGGCAGGGAGCTCGTGAACTATTCGCTGCCGGTGGTCAGCACGGACGGCTCCATCATGGCGGTCATCGGAATGACATTCGACTACGCGTTCGTCCGCAAGGCCGTCGGCGACGTGAAGATCTACAAGACCGGCTACGCCTATCTCGTGAACCAGGACATGCGCTTTATGGCTCACCCGACGCTCAAGTATGACGGACCGACGCTGCCCGAACTCCAGGGAGGAGTCTTCAAGCCCCTCGCCGAAATGATGCGCAAGGAAAAGCACGGTCGTTTCGAGTACGTCTGGGAAGGCGCGGAGAAGTCGATGAACTTCGAGACGCTCAAAAACGGCTATATCGTCTGTACGGCCGCAAGCAATGCCGAATCGCTCGAAGGCGTGACGGCGATCCGGAACGCGGTGCTTGTAGGGTCTGCGGTCATCCTCGCGATCGCGATCGTCATCATGTTCTTCTTCGCCCGAAGCCTCGTCAAACCCCTCGAAAGCGCCGTGAAGCAGGCGAAGAAGATCGCCGAAACGGGCGACCTGTCCGAAGAGGTCCGCGTGGACACCTCCATCATCGAGATCCGCCAGGTGGCCGAGGCGTTCAACGAGATGACCGGCAGCGTCGATGCGGCGGTGCGTTCGATCCTCGACGTGGCGCGCCGGACGCTCACGCGGGCGCAGGACCTGTCGGCCGCGGCGGAGGAATCCGAGGCGTCGGCGAAGGAAGTCCTCGAAATGGCGAACCGGGCGCTGCGGAACGCGCAGGACTCCGCGGCGTCGGTCGAGCAGACGAACGCCGGAGCCGAGGAAGTGTCGGCCGGGGCCCAGTCCGGAGCGAAGGCGGCGGCCGCCGCGAGCGAGCGGACGGCCGAGATCGCGAAGGCGACGGAAAAGGGCGGCGACGCCGTGGACCAGATGGCGAACCTGATCACGCAGGTCAGCGCGTCGGGCGACCAGGTCGGATCCGCGATCGCGGAACTGTCGAACACGGTGTCGGGAATCAGCGGATTCGTCGCGACCATCACGCAGATCGCCGACCAGACGAACCTCCTCGCGCTGAACGCGGCGATCGAGGCGGCGCGCGCCGGAGAGGCGGGACGCGGCTTCGCGGTCGTCGCCGAAGAAGTCCGGAAGCTCGCGGAAGACTCCAACCGCGCGGCGTCGGAAGTCGGAAAGCTGATCGGGGACATAGCGGGCAGGACGGAGGCCGCGACGCGGGACCAGAAGGGCTCCGCGGAAAAGGTGAAACAGCTCGTCGACCGGGCGCGCGAGACGAAGTCGGCGATCGACGACGTCGTGGCGAAGGTCTCGGTGATCTCGGACAACGTCCAGTCGATCGCGGCGACGATGCAGGAGCAGTCGGCGTCGAGCCAGGAGATGACTGCGGGGATGGACCATGTGGCGAAGTCGGGGCAGGAGATCGCGGAACAGATGGAGGCGATCAACGCGTCGATGAAGGAACAGAGCCACGCGACCGAATCGATCACCGAGTCGGCGCAGGAGATGGTCGCGCTCAGCGAAGAGCTGCAGAAGGCCGTCGCGCGCTTCACGCTCGCCGAACAACGCTCCGCCGGGCTCGTCGCGCAGTAAGAATATCCGGCGTATTCTGGGGCATTCCGAAGATCCCGGGGCATCAGGCCTCGGGATCTTTTTTTGTTCCGGGAAGCGGAATCGTGATTTTTCTTTTGTCTATTGAGTCTATTTCGTCCTTGATCGTATAGAATAGACATGGTGCGCGGGAAAGGGGATACCTGCATGAAGGCGAACAACTTCCGCGGTTTGGACAAACGGCGTTTCTTCAGGGCGGAATGCCGCCTGAACACCGAATTTCAAATTCTGGACCCCGCCTTTGACGGCCTCTGGGATCCCCTGCGCGGCGCGATTTCGGCCGACGTTCTCGATCTCAGCGTCGCGGGAATGAAGATCCGCTTCGTCCCTCCGGCCTGGGCCGACCCGTCCGACGGATCGGGGTTCGAGTGGGCGGACTGCGCGTTTCGTTTCCTGCTGAAGGGGGCGTATCTGGTGCTTCCGGGACACATGCTTCGAATCTACGAACGCGAGGGGAGCACGTGCGTGACCGGCGTGGAATTTTTCCCGCTGCCGCCGGACGAACAGTTCCGGATCGTCGAGCTGTTCGCGGAGTTCCGGCGCCGGCTCGCCTCAAAGGGGTAACGTCCTTCCGGAATCGAAATAATAATTTCTTTTCTTGTCATTTACCGGATTCGTCGTAAAATGAAGTAAATGGGGCGGCCTGTGGCCGGAGCCCGAACTCATATCGTATTATCATGAAAGAACGGTGATAACGGATGAACAGATTGGGAACGAGAATTCTCGCCATAGTGGTCGCATTGCTGCTCGCATCGTCGGGAATCGTCGCGTTTTACGCGCTCCGCGTGAGCACCGAACAGATGACCGTCGGGGCCGCCAATTACGAGAGGGCCCTCGCGAAGGCCACGGCGGAGCAGCTCAACGACACGTTCGACCGCTTCAGCGGCATCCTCGTCGCCATGAACGCGCTCGTGCGCACGCGGATCAGCGTCACCGAAACGAATATCGGCGTCCTCGACGTCCTCGTGGGCCAATTCGCGGCCGGAAACGGAAAGTTCATCTCGGATCTCGGCGTCCAAGCCCCGGAGATCACGGACATCTTCGTCTACTTCAACCCGGAACTCACGAAAAAGGACCAGCCGACGCTCGTCAACTTCGCCCGGGACAAGGACAAGGGCATCTTCATGTTTTCGGACAAGTCCGCCTTCTCGTCGAAGGAGCTTCTCGACCGGAAGAACGCGGCGACCAACTGGTTCTGGGCGTGCCTGGACACGAAGCAGGACTTCTGGGGCGACCCCTATGTCCGCAACGGAAACGAACTCGTGAACTACTCCATGCCGGTGACCAACAAAGACGGCGCCGTCATGGCCGTCATCGGAATGACGTTCGACTACGCGTTCGTCCGCAAGGCCGTGGGCGACGTCAAGATCTACAAGACCGGCTACGCGCTCATGCTCAACCGCGACATGCGCTTTCTCGCGCATCCGACGCAGAAGTACGACGGCCCGACGTTCCGCGAGGTCCAGGGGGGAACGTTCAAGACGCTTTCGGAAACGATGCTCAAGGAGAAGCGCGGACGGTACGACTACGTCTGGGAGGGTCAGGAGAAGACGATGACCTTCGAGACGCTCAAGAACGGCTACATCGTGAGCATGGCGTCGTCGACGGCCGAATCGCTCGACGGCGTGACGCAAATCCGGAACGCGGTGCTCGTCGGGTCGGCGGTCATCCTCGCGATAGCGATCGTGATCATGTTCTTCTTCGCGCGAACCCTCGTCAGACCGCTCGAAAGCGCCGTGAAGCAGGCCAAGAAGATCGCCGAAACGGGCGACCTGTCGGAAGAGGTCCGCGTCGACACGTCGATCGTCGAAATCCGGCAGGTGGCCGAGGCGGTCAACGAGATGATCCGCAGCGTCGACGGGACGGTGCGTTCGATCCTGGACGTTGCGCGCCGGACGCTCACGCGGGCGCAGGATCTGTCCGCGGCGGCCGAGGAATCGGAAGCGTCGGCGAAGGAAGTCCTCGAGATGGCGAACCGCGCGCTGCGGAACGCGCAGGACTCCGCGGCGGCCGTCGAACAGACGAACGCCGGAGCCGAGGAAGTATCGGCGGGAGCGCAGTCCGGAGCGAAGGCGGCCGCGGCCGCGAGCGAACGGACGGCCGAGATCGCGAAGGCGACGGAAAAGGGCGGCGACGCGGTGGACCAGATGGCGGGCCTGATCACGCAGGTCAGCGCATCGGGCGACCAGGTGGGAGCGGCGATCGCGGAACTGTCGAACACGGTGTCGGGAATCAGCGGATTCGTCGCGACCATCACGCAGATCGCGGACCAGACGAACCTCCTCGCGCTGAACGCGGCGATCGAGGCGGCGAGGGCGGGAGAGGCGGGACGGGGCTTCGCGGTCGTCGCGGAAGAGGTCCGGAAGCTGGCGGAAGACTCGAACCGGGCGGCGTCGGAAGTCGGGAAGCTGATCGGGGACATATCGGGCCGAACGGACGCGGCGACGCGGGACCAGAAGGGCTCCGCGGAAAAGGTGAAACAGCTCGTGGACCGGGCGCGGGAGACGAAGTCGGCGATCGACGACGTCGTGGCGAAGGTCTCGGTGATCACGGAAAACGTCCAGTCGATCGCGGCGACGATGCAGGAGCAGTCGGCGTCGAGCCAGGAGATGACTGCGGGGATGGACCATGTGGCGAAGTCGGGGCAGGAGATCGCGGAACAGATGGAGGCGATCAACGCGTCGATGAAGGAACAGAGTCACGCGACCGAATCGATCGCCGAATCGGCGCAGGAGATGGTCGCGCTCGGCGAGGAGCTGCAGAAGGCCGTCGCACGCTTCACCCTCGCCGAACAACGCTCCGCCGGGCTCGTCGCGCGTTGAGGATCGGGGGAACGCATTTTTTCCGTTCGTTTTTCCTTTTTCAAGGAACGACCGATACGCATAGCGGGATTTTCTGCGCGGAGGTGTCGTAATGGAGTGCGTGCTCATTGAACGGGATCCGATGGTTTCGTCGCTGGTGCGCCAGTTTTCGGCGTCGGTGACGGGGATGGTTGTCGCCGCGGAATACAGGGAATTGCCCGAGATTTGCGATCCGGTGCTCGAAAACGCAGAGGTGATCCTGCTCGAACATCCGGCGACCGAGGATGTAGTGGAGCTTCTCCGGCGCGCGCATGCGATCGCTCCGCAGTCGTGCATCATTCTGTTGTCCGAGAGCAGGAGGTCGGACATCGCGATTCGGGCCGTCGAAAACGGCGCCTTCGATTACCTGTTGCGTCCGTTTTCGTTCGATCGGCTTCGGGATGCGCTGGAGAACGTCGTCGCCTATCGCCGCTTCGCAGCGACCGTTCCCCAGGAAATGACGCAGGGCGCCATCGACGACCTGCGCGGAATTCGTGCGGCGAGCGCCCCATCCTCCACGCTGCCGATGAACATCGTTCGCCAGACGATGGATCTCATTCTCGACGCCCTGGAAAAGGGCGGCGAATCGATGACGGCCGAAGAGGTCGCCGCGACGGCCGGCCTGTCGCGCCCGACGGCGTGGCGATACCTGGAACACCTGTGCCGCTCCGGGCAGGTGATGAGTTCGCACGGCTACCGGCCGAAGGGCAGGCCCGTGCGCCGCTACAGCCTGCTGCACCGCTGACGGGCGACAAATCCGCCCGAACGCTTTCGCTGTCCGGCGCCTCGAAGGGCCGGACAGCGTCTTTTTGGAGATGACAGCACATGCCGCGATCCTTCGATCACGAACACATCCGCTTCTGGACGCACGCCCGGCGCCGCCGCCAGTCGCAGCTCGTTCTCGCGCTGATTGTCGGCCTCGCCGCCGGAGCGGTCGCCGTGCTGTTCGAGCACGGCCTCGAGTACGCCGAAAACCTGCGCTTCTCGCTGCTCGGTGCGCTCGCCCGAAATCCCCTCCGGTGGTTCATCGTCCCGCTGCTCTGCGGGATCGCGGGCGCAACCGCCCGGATGATCACGGGCGCGTGGGCGCCCGAAGCCTCCGGGAGCGGCATCCCGCACGTCAAGGGCGTGCTTCTCGGGCTCAGATCGCTGAAAAAACGCATCATCCCGGTCAAGTTCATCGGAGGCATGCTCGCGATCGGGGCGGGATTCTCGCTCGGACGCGAGGGACCGACCGTTCAGATGGGGGCCGTCACAGGGCTGGCCGTCTCGCAGCTTCTGAAGACGCCACGCCGGTACCGGCCGCAGCTCGTCGCGGCCGGCACCGGCGCGGGGCTTGCGGCCGCGTTCAACGCGCCGCTCGCGGGGTTCGTCTTCGTCCTGGAGGAGTTGCAGCGCGAGATGTCGCCCTATACCTACGGAACGGCGCTCGCGGCGACGGTCGTCGCGGACGTGGTCACGCGAAGTTTCATGGGACAGCTTCCGTCCTTCCGGATTACGGGAATCTCGATCCCGCCGCTCGGGCACCTGTCGCTCTTCCTGCTGCTCGGCCTGCTCTGCGGCGTGCTCGGGACGCTGTTCAACAGGGCGCTCCCAGCGGCGATGACCACGATGCAGCGAATCCCCGGCCCCATGTGGGTCAAGGCGGGGTTCGTCGGCGTCGCGGTCGGCGTCATGGCGCTCGTCTTTCCCTGCGCGACCGGCGGGGGGCAACGCATCGCGGAGATCATCCTTCCGGGGCGGGCTGACGCGCTTCTTTCCACGGTCCCGTTCGCGACCGGACTGCTGGGATTTCTTGCGCTGCTGCTTGCCGGAAAGTTCCTCCTGACGCTCTTCTCCTACGCCGCGGGCGTTCCGGGCGGCATCTTCGCGCCGCTGCTCGTGCTCGGATCCGTGGCGGGAGCGCTGTTCGGGGGCGTCGCCGATCTCGTCGTCCCCGGCCTGCTCGCGCACCCCGAAGCGTTCGGCGTCCTCGGAATGGCCGCGCTCTTCTCGGCGGTCGTCCGCTCCCCGCTCACGGGCGTCGTGCTGATCCTGGAGATGACGGGCTCCTACGAGCTGCTGTTCGCGCTGATCGTCACGGCGATGACCGCGTATTTCGTCGCGGACTTCCTGGGGACCAAGCCGATCTACGAGGCGTTGCTCGACCGCGATCTGCGCCGGAGCGATCCGTCGCGGAACGACGACCCCGACGATCCGCTCCTCGTCTCCATGGCGGTCGAACCCTTTTCGACGATGGAGGGGCGCCGCGTGAAGGATCTTGGACTTCCGAAGGGGTGCCTGCTGATCACGATAACGCGCGCCGGGCGCGAACTCATCCCGGACGGCGGCACAGTCCTGAAGGGCGGCGACCAGCTCACGATCCTGACGTCGGGGACGTGCCCGATTCCGGATATCCGGTGCAAGGGGCAGTTCGGGGGGGAACTCTCCTGAGCCGAGGGACACAGACGAAGGAGCCGCGACGGAAAGGGTCGCGGCTCCTTCATTTTCCGGTTTTCGACGCTTCCTTTTTTTCCGCCTCGTATCGCTTCTTCCAGAAGTAGTTAACGTGGTGGATCATGGCCTCCCACGCCTTCTGGGCGGATTTCGTCCTCATGGCTTCAAGCACCTTCCAGTGCTCGCGCCGGTCTTCATCGGGAAGGATCGAGTAGTGAAACTTCCGCTGCGCCAGGATCTCGCCGCGCAGCGAATCGAGAAGCTTGAAGAGCAGCTTGTTGCCCGAAATTTCGACGATCGCGTTGTGAAACGCGTCGTGAATATCGTTGAGCGATTCGCCGCGCTCCTCGCCCTTCAGGATGGATTCGAGCCGGTCGAGATCCTCCGGCGTCGCGCGTTGCGCGGCCCAGTACGCCGCCTGCCCTTCGAGAAGCTGCCGGATCTCCATGAGTTCCGTGTAGGAGGAGTCGGAGAACATGGAGACCGCGAGCTGCGTTCCGTTCAGCATCCTGCCGGCGTTTTCGGAAAGGAAGGTCCCCTGCCCCGGATGCGCCTCGATGACCCCCGAATGCGCGAGCGCCTTCAGCACCTCCCGGATGCACGTCCGGCTGACGCCGAACGTCGCCGCCAGCGCCTGCTCGCCCGGAAGCCTGCTTCCCGGCGCCCAGTGGTTTTCCTTTATGGCGTTGATCATCTGGGCCATAACGTCATCATGAAGCGTGGATCTGTTCGCATGTTTCAGCACCACGTGTGTGACCTCCCGAATAAGGCGGTTCGCCGCGTCTGTCCGTTCCTTCGCGTCGTCCGAAACGACGTTTCGTGTTCGAGGGGATATATTATACAGTATGACATTCGGATATTGTATCGCGTTTTGGGCTCTTTTGCGCCTATATTCCCAAGCACTCTCCGCGCCCCCCTGCGCCGGAAAAAAAGGCCGCCTGCCCCCATCAAGGGACAGACGGCGTTCTCACGAGACGGACGCGCAAAGGGGGATTCGCTCGTATCCGTCTACGAAAGGGGGCATGATTCGCGCTCTTTTCGCGCGGCCTCGCGGGGAACGATATACTCGAAATTCCCGTTGATCTCGGATTTCGTCTCCCGTCCGCCCGCTATTTCCAACAGCAGTTCGTAGAGCGCCTTTCCCGTTTCCGGGATCGTCGCGCCTTCGATGACGACGCCCGCGTTGAAGTCCGTGATGCTGCCGAGCTTCCGGAAGGTCTCCGGGTTTCCCGTGAGTTTGAGCGTCGGCATGACCGCGTTTCCCACGGGTGAGCCGCGGCCGGAGCTGAAGGCCGTGACGACCGCGCCCTGCATGGCGAGGCCGGTCAGGTTGAACGGGTCCGGCCCCTGCGCGCGGTTGTCGATCACCCACAGGCCAGGATGCGGGATGGCCTGGCCGAGCTTGAGGACGCCCTGCACGGGCGACGTTCCCATCTTCTTGATGTTTCCCATCGACTTTTCGACGAGCGTCGTGATGCCCCCCGCCTTGTTGCCCGGCGTCGGGTTGACCTCCTCGATCTTCTGGCCGTAGGTTTCGATGTACTCGGCCCGAAGCTCCGAGATCATGTCGAGCACCTGCAATCCGACGTCGTGGCTCACGGCGCGCGACGCGACGATGTGCTCGCTGCCCGGGAAGCCCGCGACCTCGGACATGAGGACGCTGCCGCCGGCCGCGACGACGAGGTCGGTCATCGCGCCGATGACGGGGTTCGCCGAGAGCGCCGTGGTCCAGTCGGACCCGCCGCACTGGACGCCGACGACGAGGTCCGCGACCCGGCACGGGACGCGCTCTTGCGACTCGCAGAGCGCCTTGAGCTTCCGGACGATGTCGACGCCCTTCCGCTCGGCCTCGGGCGATCCGCCCTCGCGCTGGATCAGGATGGCCTCGACGGGTTTTCCCGTCTCCGCTATCGCTTTCCGGACATCTTCGATGTTCGTCTGTTCGCAGCCCAGGCCGACGAGCAGCACGCCGCCGACGTTGGGGTTCCGTCCCGCCGATATGAGCGCGAGGCGTGTCCGCAGATGGTCGTGTTCGAATTCGCAGCACCCCTGCTCGTGGACGATCGGGATTGTTCCGGTCGCTCGGGCGATGTGTTCCGTGACGGTATTGGAGCACGACACCATCGAGATCACGAGGACGTAGTTGCGGATCCCGACTCTTCCGTCGGGACGTCTGTAGGCTCTGATTTCCGTCATGGAGATCATCCCCTCTTCGCCCGGAACGCGCGCTCGTATTCGTTGCAGAGGCGGTTCGTGATGTCTTCTATGTTGTGCGAGTGGACGTGTTCGCCCGGTTCGATATCGCACGAGGCGAGGCCTATCGTGACGGCGTATTTCACGATTTCGCCCCCGCGAGGGATCAGGACGAGCGCGAGTTTGTGCCCGAGCGGAATAGCGCCCTTCACGACGACATTCATCCCCGAACAGTCGAGCAAATCGCCCGCGACCGTATCTTGCGCGACAACCGCGACGTTGTCTTCCGGTTCGATCCGGATAGCTTTTTTCATCGCTTTCTTCTCCATTTCTCGGTATTCTCCGGTGCGGGATGCTACTCCTGCATCAGTTGTCCGATATCGCGGATCGACTTGCCCTCGAGCCCCATTTTCGCGAGGGTCTGCCCCGTTTCGAAGTAGTTCTCGCCGACCAGAAGGCCGCACAGCTCGACGACCGAGCGCATGATCGGCGTCGCGACGCCCGCGAGCTTTCCGAGTTCCACGAGGGGGACCATCGAGAACGGGGTGTCTTCTGTGAGGAAGCGATGATTGAGCGTCTTCGGCGCGTCCGGTTTCGTTCCGCCGAAGGCGGGGTTCGCGAGGATGACCGAATGGAGGTCGTCGCCCGTCACCTTGTACTGCGTGCGGATCGTGTCGACGGTGCTCGCGAGGTCGAGTCCGAAGGCTTTCGCGATCGCGAGACGCTCCCGGTCGACGGCCTCCATGGCGCGGCAGATGCAGGGCGGCATGCCGTCGAAGTAGAAGCGGAAGTCTCCCTTCGTCCCTTCTATCCGGCCCGCGTTCATGAGCATCGGGATGCAGTGGACGACCATGTTCGTGTTGGCCATGCTCGTCTGAAGGACGTTCGCGCCCCGTTTGTACGAGGTGCAGAACGCGCCCTTCATGACGGCGTCGACGCGGTCATAGTCGCCGTTTGGAAGCACCGCGAGCGTGACGGGGTTCTTGACGCCCCGGACGTTGACGCGGCCCGGTTCGACGGCCGCGCAGGCGTAGGGCAGGTTGTCCGTCTCTCCGACGAGGACGTTTTTCCCGAGCTTCCGGAACGCGTCCTTGAGTCCGAACGTTCCGTAGTTTCCGGGCGAAAGCACGAGGACCTGACCGTCCTCGAAGTGCGGCAGCGCGAGGTCGAAGAACGCCTTCTGAGCGAACGACGGCGCCGTGAAGTAGACGATCTCGGCGCCCTTGAGCGCTTCGGCCGCATCCGTCGTCGCGCGCGCGAGCTTCCCTGCGCCGACGATCTTGTTTTCCAGTTCTATGGTATCGCCCTTTGCGTGGATGGCCTCGACTGTGGCCGCGAACTTCGGGTGTTCGTAGAGCGTGACGGCATGTCCGCGGAGCGCGAGGTCTCCGGCGAGCGCCTGGCCGCCGTTGCCCGCACTCATGACGGTGATCTTTTTCATACGGCTTCCCCTTCTTTCAGTGAACGCGTTTGGGATGCGAAAATCAGGGTGTGGCGCGCCGGGGGGAGACGGTTCTCCTTCCCGGCGCGCGATGCGGCTATTGAAGGACGAACGTGGATACGATCTCCTGATACGCCTTGTCGCCGATGACTTTCTTGAACTCGCCCCAGGTCGCCTCGCGGCCGATCTTCGCGAACTCCTTGAGCTTTTCGTCGGTCGGCCGGTAGACCTTCGTGCCGGCCTTCTCCATCAGATCTTCGTACTTCCGCTGGTCGGTCACGGCCTGGATCCAGCGCCGTTCTTCAAGCTCCTTGGCCTTCTTGTTGAGGAGATTGCGGTCGGCTTCGGAAAGAGAGTTATAGAGTTCGAGGTTGATCGTGAACGGCCAGCATTCGAAGTGCGTGTTGGCCGCGATGTAGCTCTTCATGAGATCCTGGAACTGCATGTGATAGCTCTCCGCGCCGCCGCCGAAGATGCCGTCGACGATTCCCGTCTGGGCCGCGGTGAAGAACTCGGAGAACGGGAGCGGCGTCGCCTGGTATCCGAACGTGTTCGCGAGCGTTTCCCACGTCTTCATCGTGGGCACGCGGACCTTGAGGTTCTTGGGCGTCGTCGGGTCCAGCGCCTTGTCGCCGGGATCCTTCAGCAGGCCGATGCCGCCGAAGTAGACGGGCCAGTAGGCCAGAACCTTGATGTTCTGCTTTTCGTAGAGCTTCGCGACGTAATTGCCGAACGGCGTGCCGGAAGCATAGTTCTTCTTCGCGAGTTCGTAGGTCGGCACGACGTACTGGAGCGTGAACGCAAGCAGTTTCTTGTCGACGTTCGTCGCGGCGGACATGACGCCCATCTCGACGGAGCCGATGCCGATGCGTTCCTGGACGACCGTATAGTCGCCGAGCTGGCTCGAACCGTAGATCTTGATATCGATCCGGCCGTTCGTCTCCTTGCGGATTTCGTCGGCGAACCGGGTGATCTCCTTATCGATCTCGGAGTTGGCGGGACGGATATGGGCGACCTTCCACGAATAGGACTTGTCGGCCGCGACGGCGCTTCCGGCAAGGAACGCGAAACTGACGACGAGAGCCAGTGCTAACAGAGCTGCGCACTTCTTCACACGAGACCCCTCCTTGAATTGAACTCAGGTTTGCCATTGATTCCCATGTTTCAGATGCACTGCGCCGATGACAACGAACAAAAAACCCGGGTTATACGACGGCCGCATGCACCTCCTTTCCGATCCGGACGTGCGTCGCTTCTAAAGGAATCCCATCATTCTCGGAAGCGTCAGCGAGAGCGCCGGCCAATAGGTGGTCAGCAACATGACGGGCACGTATGCAAGCAGGAAGATGCCGAGAGGAGGCAGGATGTCCATGAACTCGACCTTGCCGATGCGCATCCCGAGGTAGAGCAGGCTCGCATAGGGCGGCGTCAGGCTTCCGACCGCGAGGTTCACGCAGAAGATGGACGCGTAGTGAATCGGGTGCACTCCGATCGCCTGCGCGAGCGGCATGAGCAACGGCGCGATCAGGATGATTCCGGTCACGTCGTTGACGATCATTCCGACGAAGAGCAGCAGCAGGTTGATCAGGAGAAGGATCACGATTTTGCTCGACGTGATGCTGAAGACCGCCTTCACGATGAGCTGCGGAATCTGGAGCATGACGTAGGTCTGGCTCAACATCATGCTGCACATGATCATGATCATGATGGATCCCGTCGCGACCGCGGAGCTTTGGGTCGCGGCGAGGAAGTTCCTGCGATCCAGGCCCTTGTAGACCAGGAATCCGACCGGAATCGAATAGAGAACGGCCGCCGAGGCGGCTTCCGTCGGGGTCATGACGCCCGCGTAAATGCCGCCGAGGATGAGGACCGGCATGAAAAGGGCCGGAAGCGCCTTCCACCCCTTCGTCACGATCTGCCGGCGTTTTTCCTGCTTCGTGATCGCGGGAGTCAGCACGAGGGGGAACTTTCTGGCGCAGTACACGTTGACGGCGCAGAAGATGGCGGTCGTCAGGAGGCCGGGGCCCACGGTCGACAGGAAGCACGCGAGAACGCTCGTTCCCGTAACCCAGCCGAAGATGATCAGCGGCGTGCTCGGCGGGATCAGGACGCCCAGGATCGACGAGCAGGTCACGAGCGCGGTCGCGAACGGCCGGGGATATCCGCGCTTGACCATTTCGGGGATCAGCATGTTCCCCGTCGCGGCGACGCCCGTGAAGGCGCTGCCGGAAATCGCGCCGATCAGCGCGCACGTGACGGTCGCGACGATTCCGAGTCCTCCCCGGACGCGTCCGACGAAGACGTCGACGAACTCGAGAAGGTACTTCGCGATGCCGCTGTCGCTCATGAGCGACCCGGCGTATATGAACAGCGGGATGCACAGCAGCGCGGGGCTCAGGATCTGCTGGAGACCCCAGAGCATCATGCCCTTCATCGTGACGCCGCCCGCGATGCTCATGTAGAGAAGGGCTCCGCTGAAACAGAACGCGAGGGGAATGCCCAGCGAAAGCAATCCCATCAGGACGACGAGAGAAATGATGGATACGGTCACCATTTTATATTTTCTCCTCTCCGGAGAGTACGCCCACGTCCGGCGATGTGGTCAGGAAGAGGTGCATGTAGTCGATGAACTCAACGACCGTGTAGAGCAGCATCAGTCCGAAGCAGACGAAGAGCGAGGCGTCCATGTAGATTGTGGGAATGAAGAGCGTGTCGCTGAGCTTTTCCACGCGCAGGGAGTATTTTAGAAGATCGTACCCCCACCAGGTCAGCCAGCAGAGGACTCCCGTCCCGAGGATCGCCGCGATTGCGCGAAGGAGACAGACGGACTTTTTTCTGTGAAAGAAGATCTCGAGGACGCGCGCGATGAGCTGATTCTGCTCGGACGAGGCCTTGGCCGCCGCGAACAGGTAGAGCCATGTCGTCGGGAAGTAGCACAGCTCTTCGATGCCCATCAGCGGAGACCGGAAAACGTACCGCAGAACGACCTGTCCGAAGACGAGCAGGGAGATCGCGAGGATATTCGCGATGATGAACCAGTCGAGAAGCGTGTCGAGCGGCGCGAGCATCCGACGTAACGCAAGTTGCCTTTCTGCCATAGTGAATTCACCCTTTCGGTCCGGAGGTAATGTCCGGAGAGTATCTCCAGAAAAGCGGAGGGGGGTCGCCCCGGAAGATGGGGGCGAAGCCGGATCAGCTTCGGCCCTTCGCCTTTTCGCGCTCGATGATGATCCGCGCCATGACGGTCGCGGCCGCGGTCATGCCTTCCTGCGCCGTGCGGCCGATGGCGGCCATCGATTCGTCCGCGTTGTCGCAGACGAGCCCGTCGCCCTTCGGGACGACGTATCCGTCACGCGCGAGCATCGCCGATTCGATCGCCATCCCGGCCGCGGCCGAGAGCTTGAGCGCGCAGCCGTACTTCGCGCCGTCGCACACGATGCCCGTGAGGCAGCCGGTCATGTTCTGGATCGCCCGGTCCGCGGAGGCGAGCCCGCCGCCAAGAAGCATTGACGCTCCGGCCGTGATTCCGATCCCCGCGGCCATCGCGCACGCGCAGATCGCCGAAAGGCGGCCGATGCGGCTCTTCATGAGAATCGTCAGCAGGTAGCTGAGCGCGACGGCGCGAAGCATCTCATCCTCGCTCCGTCCGAGTTCCTCCGCCATGACGACGAGCGGGAGCATGGCCGTGATGCCGACGTTGCCGCTCGTCGCGCAGCTCATCGCCGGGAATCCGAGCCCGCCCATTCGCGCGTCGGACGCGGCCGCCGTATAGGACTTCGCCTTCAGGACGAGACTGCCCTTCGCCATTTCGCGGTACGCGACGCCGAATCCCGCGCCGACGCCCTTTTCGAGCCCCGCTTCCGCGAGCTTGCGGTTCATCGCGACGCCCTCCCTCAGGAACGCGATGTCCGCGAGGGGGACGGTCTCAGCGAAATTCCAGAGGTCCGCGAGGCGGTACTTGAGGATAGCGTCCTTCGAGTAGTCGAACGTCGTTCCTTCGAGGCCGGCGCGCTCGTCGACGAGCGCCTTCCCGTTCGCCTCAAGGTAGACGATGTTCGTGTGCGTCTTCGCGACGACGGCCTTGCCGACGCCCTTTTCGGTCTCGACTTCGGCCTCGATGCGAAGGCCCATTCCCGTGTATTCCCAGAAGATGTCCACGTCGACGTTCTTCAGGAAGGCGACGGCCTTCTTTTCTTCCTCGGGCGTCACCTTGTTCAGGACTTCGAGCCCCGCCTTCGAATCGCCCGCGACCGCGCCGAGCGCGACGGAGATGTCGATTCCCATGCGGTCGGTTCCGGGAATGCCGACGCTCAGGCTGTTCTTGTAGGAGTCCTTGTCCATCCGGACCGTCGCGCGCCGGGCCGTCCCTCCGACCGCATCGCGCGCCGCGGCGGCCGCGAACGCGATCGAGACCGGCCCGGTGCACCCGAGCGCGGGTTTGACTTCCTTCTTCAGAATCTCGAGCAGTTCCTTCATATCCAGATCTTCCCCTTCGTATTTCCGGTTGTGGTTCATTCCGCGTTTCCGTTGTGGTGCAGGGCCATGTCGACGATCTTCCGGCTCCACTCCTCCTTGAGACGCATCGCGGTCGGCGTCGAGCCGAGGCCCCCCTTCATCGTCCCCCTGAGTTCGGACGGAAGAAGCTGTTGCGTGTTGACGAGAGCGCCGATGACCTCGTCGGGCGGGATGGCGCTTTCGAGCCCCGACAGCGCCATGTCGGCGGCGGCGAAGGCGTTCGCGACGCCGACGCCGTTGCGCTTGATGCAGGGGATCTCGACGGGGCCCGCGACCGGGTCGCAGATCAGGCCAAGGATGTTTTTGAGCGCGAGCGCCATTCCGTGCGCCGTCTGCGAGGGCGTTCCGCCCGCGAGCTGGACGAGCGCGGCGGCGGCCATCGCGGACGCCACGCCGATCTCGGCCTGACATCCGCCGATGGAGCCGGAGAGCGACGCCCGCATCGCGATCAGCGTCCCCGTGACGGCCGCGGCGAGCAGCGCGTCGACGGCTGCGTCGTCGGACGCGTTCCGCTCCTCGACGGCCGTGATCAGCGCCCCCGGAACGACGCCGCACGACCCCGCGGTCGGCGCCGCGACGACGCATCGGGCGCACGCGTTCGTCTCCATCGCGGCGATCGCGCGAGCGACGGCCTTTCCGAGGGTCGCGCCGCCTACGGTGCGCCCCTCCTCGACCGCGCGCATCATCCTCGCGCCGCAGTCGCCCGGAACCAGTCCGGCCACCATGTCGTTGTTCCCCCGGATTCCGTTCTCGACCGACTCTTTCATCGTATTCCAGATCCGCGCGATGCGCGAGCGGACATCGGCTTCCGTGAGGCCGCTCCTGCGGCGTTCGTACTCCGTCGCGATCTGCGGCAGGGTGCAGCCGCGCTCCGCGATGAGGCGCAGCATCTCCTCGAACGAGGCGAAGAGCGGGTTCGCGTCGCGCAACCGGTAGTCGAGGACGGCAGTCAGCGGGAAGACGTCCGAAACGCCCGAGGCCCCGCGGAGCCGCTCGACCGCCTCCCCGGAGGGCGCGCCGTCGAGCAGGCAGGTCCGGAGCGTGTCGCTCCCCGCGTCCGCGCG
The DNA here is from genome assembly GCA_964451935.1 of uncultured Synergistaceae bacterium. Lineage (GTDB taxonomy): Bacteria > Synergistota > Synergistia > Synergistales > Aminobacteriaceae > CALFXN01. Next base: position 73,945 of record CAYVKE010000003.1, read on the forward strand.
GATGACGTCGAGGGGTTTTACGCCGAGAAGGGAGTCCAGTCGCGTTTCGTCGAACGAACGGTCGGCGATGATCAGGACGCCCTCTTCGCCGCCGCGAAGCGCGATCGGGAACGCCCCGAACTCGGTCATCAGGATCTCGCCGCCGCCGACGGTGATCCCGACGACCTTCAGGGTCCTGCCGCCGCGCGAGAGCCGCATGTCGACGGTATTGGGGTTCCTGTCGGAGTCGTATTCCGTGTGGTAGGAGACGGGGATTCCGCGCCGCTTCGCCTCGTCCAGCGCGGTGCGCACGGCGGGGGAATCCTCGCCGTATCCGAGGAGTCCGGCGACGATCGCCGAGTCGCTCAGGTGCCCCTTGTAGGTGCGGGCGAGCGCGTTTCCGTAGAAACGAAGTTCGACGGCTTCGGGATCGCCGCCAAGAAGGATGCGCCCCATGCGTCCGATGCGGAGCACGCCCGCCGTATGGGAACTGGATGGCCCCGTCATGATGGGGCCGAGCGCGTCGAAGAGGCTCACGAGACGATCGTTGTTCTCCATGATGCACAACTCCTTTTCGGGAATCGACATCGGCGGCGCGGCTTCCCGCAGGGAGGTCGCCGGGATGCCGCGTCGCCGACGCGTTTTAGTATTCGACGAACGGGTACGTTCCGCCGACGCCCTTCTCCTTCGCGCGCTCCCACGCCAGCGTCGCGACCGAGACATCCATCGCGCCGGTGCCGATCGGAATGCAGATGACGCGCTCGTTCGGCGCGACGACGCCCTTCTTCTTTCCGGCCGCCAGTTCGCCGATCGTCGCGAAGAGGTCCTTTTCGGTCAGCCGGCCGCTCGTCCCGTGCTTGGCGAGCGCGCCGCGGTGCAGCGCCTGTCCGACATGATCGACGACGATCTTGTCGGCCTTCTCGATGCACTCATCGGAGCACTCCTGGTACGACCCCATCGGGAACAGGATCGTTCCGGGCCGGAACCACTCGTAGCGGAAGAACTCTTCCTTCGACTGCGTGACGCAGACGGCGATATCGCCGTTCGCGGCGTCCCTGGGATCGGACGCGATGTTGATGCGCCCCTTCACGAGCGGCTTCATGTCCGAGGCGTACCGTTCGGCCGCGGCCCGGCTCACGTCGTACACGGTGACCTCGGTGATGTCGAACAGCTCCGCGATGGCCATCGTCTGCGTGTGCCCCTGCATCCCCGCGCCATAGAGGCCGAGATGGATGTTCTTCCCCTTGCCGTACATGTACTTGAGCGCCACGGCCGTCTGGGCGCCCGTTCGCATGTTGGTGATATAGGCGCCGTCCATGACGGCGCGGAAGTTCCCGAGGTGCGGATCGATCAGAAGGATCATCGACGTGATGTAGGGAAGCCCCTTCGCCTTGCGTTCGCCGAGGAAGCCGCCGGCCCACTTGATGCCCGCGCTGTCGCACCAGCCGATGTAGGCCGGCATGGCGTTCATGAATCCCGCGTACGGCGGAAAGGCGGCAGTCTCGCCCAGGTCGAGGTTCACCTTGGTCGGATTGACGACCGTTCCGTTCCCCATCCCCTGGAAGGTCTTGTCGACACATTCGACGATATCCTTCACGGTGACGAGCGACTGGATTTCCTTCTGGCTCAGAAGCATCGTTTCCACTTTCACGTCAAACATCCCTTTCCGGAGTTAAAAATTTGTGGATCTTTCCCTGAAGCACATCGGGACACTTTGTGAAAAAAATATCTGCACACATCTGATTGTCCGACATTTGGATAATAGCATTCACACGGCGAATCAGTCAACATTGAATTGACCGACGACACTGGATCTCCTTCGAACCGGCGGCAAGAAGTTAAAAACAATATGAGCAGATACATGAAAATATGAGCGAAAGGATTGTCTTGCCGCGGATATGCCCTACCCTATAGGCGGAAACACGAAGGGGGTGATCCCATCACCAGCGAAACGAGCCTGCGGGAAATGGCCGGCGAGCTTCCCGCTGTGGAGGACGGATGGCGCGAGGTCGGCTTCCTCCTTGTCGATCTGAGTCTGAACATCGTGATGACGGAAGGCGACATCGAGGAGAAAAGCAAGGCGGGAGAAAAGTGCTATCGACTGCTCCACGGCCGCAGGGCGCCCTGCCGGAAGTGCGCCGCCGCGGAGACCTTCCGTGACGGAGAACCGCATTCCGTCATGTGTGAACGGGGTCGGGGGCGGACGAGAATCCGTTGCAGGGCGGACGCCTACCCGATACGCGACGCGGCGGGGAGGCTCTGGGGAGCGGTCGAGCGGATCTTCGTGGAAGCGGCGCGGCCGGAAAAGACGAAACACGGAAAGGAAACGACGGGAAACGATCCCGAGGCGATCGCTTCCCGGGTCTGACGGACGCGTTGCGCATCCGATACCCCACATAATGGAGGGAATGTTCATGACGATCCGGAACAAACTGATTGCAATGGCGGCGGTCGTTCTTCTGGCGATCGCGACGATGGCGGGCGTGACCTACTACCGGGGCGAAAACATCATCACCGATCTCGCGAACACGGCGGGCATGGAGATGGTGAAAAGCGCGGCGAACAACCTCGACGGGCAGTTCGACAAAGCGCAGGGCGTCGTTCAGACGGCGGCGGATTCGGTGCTGTTCGCGTTCGCGCAGCAGACCGTGAGCGACGACGATTCGGCGGAAAAGCTGATCGCGACTCTCTTCAAACAGGCCGCGAAGAGCGGACTTTCCGATATCTACATGGGGCACGAGGCGACGGGAAAGCTCTCCGACGGAGTCGGCTGGAAAGAGCCCGAAGGGTATGACGCGCGCATCCGTCCCTGGTACAGGCAGGCGGTCGCGGCCGGAAAGGGCGCGGTCATCTTCACGGATCCCTACGTCAACGCGAATACGAAAAACACGGTCATCTCGGCCGCGACAGCCCTGTACGACGACGCAGGCAAACTGCTCGGCGTCCTGACGGGGGACATGGATGTCGCCGCGATGAACGATTTCGTCGTGAATCTCAAGATCTTCGGCAAGGGCAGCGGCATGATGGTTCTCAAAAACGGCGTCCTCGCCTCGTACCATGTCAAGGAAGACATCATGAAGGCGAACATGATGAACGACGCGAAGTTCCCCGAGCCGCTGCGGAACATCGCGAAGAAGATGGTCGCGGGCGAAACCGGCTACGAGACCTACGCCTTCCAGGGCGAGAATCGCCAGATGTTCTACGCGCCGAC
>CAYVKE010000004.1:0-17846 GCA_964451935.1 uncultured Synergistaceae bacterium
GCGGAGGCGGTTCAGAGCATCGCGGCCGTATCGGAGGAACAGGCGGCGTCGAGCGGGGAGATGACATCGGCGATCCAGAGCGTGACGGAATCGACGGGACATGTCGTTGAGTCGGTCGGTTCGATTCAGTCGGCGTCGAGGGAGACGACGAAGGCGGCCGAGGCGATCGCGACTGAGGCGCAGGAGATGGCGAAGACGTCGGAGAGCCTGCAGAACCTGGTCGCCCGGTTCACGCTGGACGACGCGTCGCAGAAGGGGCTCGTTCCGAAGCGATAAGGCGTTCCGCCGCCCGGAGACCGGGGAGAGTGCGGCTTTCTCCGGCCTTCAGGCGTGAAATGTCGCGGCGTTCCCGGGAAATCGTACGGGATGAGGAGACGATTCGATGCGCGAAAAATACGGAACTCCGGGCGTATCCGCATGCGAGGAATTTGTCGAATGGAACTGCCTCGTCGGGCCGCGCTCGGTCATCTGGAGCGTTTCGTGTTTTCGGGAGGACGGACCCGCTGACGCGGGGCATCTGCTGGGGCGTTCCTGCCATAACGCGTTCCGCAATCGCGGGACCCCTTGCCCGGAATGTCCTCTCTTTCTGGAAGACTCGTCCTTTTTCTATGTCCGGGTGCTTGGAGGCGCGCGGACATGCGACTGCGACGCGCGCCCGGCTTTCGGGAACGCCGCGTGGTCCGTTCCGCTGGAGACGACCCCGTTGGCGTTCGTCCCCGTAGGCGTATGCGCCATGCACGCCTCGGGGCGTCCCCTGTTCTGGAACGCGGAGTGGCGGCGCATCATGGGGTGGAACGGACGTCCGGAGTCCGTGTCCTCTTGCCTGCGGGAAGCGGGTGCCGGTGTGACCCATATCCCGAAAAACGACGGCGGCGGATCGCTTTCCGTCGTATCGATCACGAACGACCGGGGCGTGTTTGCGAAGATCTCCGGGGATTTTCGCTGGCTTATGGCTTGGAGCGACGGCTCCGGAGCGATCGCCGAAATCCACGACGGGAATCGTTCCGCGGCCTGCGACCGCCTGACGGGGACGTACACGCGCGCCTCCTTCGACGATATCCTGCGAAACGCCGATCTCACGTCGGACGAATCCCCCGTGAGCGTTCTCACGCTGGATATCGACGGCCTGAACATCATCAACGAAATCTTCGGCGTCGAACAGGGGGACGCGATCCTGCGCGAGATGGGATCGATCCTCCGGAAGGCGTGCCGTTCCCGGGACACGATCGCCAGGATCGGGGAGGACGAATTCGGAATCCTGCTCCCCGGAGTCGGCGCCGATCGGGTTGAGTGCATTGGCCGACGCATTGCGCTTCTCGCGGCCCGGGAGATGCGCAGCGTCCCGTATCGCTTTTCCATCGGATACGCCGCGAGGATGGGGCCGCAAGAGCCGCTGCGGGACGTTCTGCGGAACGCGGAGCTGCGGATGCGGCGGCTGAAGCGCAACAGTCGCGGCTCGATGCATCATGCGCTGCTGCAAACGATCGAAGCCGTGATGGAGGAGACGTCGCGGGAGACGAAGGGGCATGCGGATCGGATGCGTCTTCTATGCGCCGAAATGGGCAAGCTGCTCCGGATGGACGACGAGTCCCTGGAACGCCTCGATCTCGTGGCGCGGCTGCACGATATCGGAAAGATCAGCGTCCCGTTGAGCATCCTCGGGAAGGCGACGCCGCTGACGGAGGACGAATGGACGGTGATCCGCCGGCATCCGGATGTCGGCTTCCGGATCGCGCGATCGTCGTCCGCGGATATCGCCCGGGCGGCGGACGGCATCCGGGCGCATCACGAACGCTGGGACGGATGGGGATATCCCCGAGGGGTTTCGGGACGCGACATCCCGTACGACGCCCGCATCGTCTCGATCGTGGACGCCTGCGACGCGATGCTGAGTGAACGCGCATACAAAGCCGCGATGACGGCGGAGCAGGCGAAGGGCGAGCTGATCCGCTGCGCGGGAGGGCAGTTCGATCCTGATCTCGTCCCGGTGTTTCTTCGCGTGCTGGACGCGTCGGGGAACGAAGTCCTTCCGGGTTCGGCGTCCGCTCAATGAGACGCCGAAACGGACGTGCGGGGGCCCCTTCACTTCCGTTTCGGCGTTCAGTCTCCCTCGACCCGGTTGCGCCCGGCCGCCTTCGCCCGGTACAGCGCCTGATCCGCGCGGCGGTACAGGGCCTTCGAAGAGTCCCCGCGCCCCCGGAAGATGGTGAAGCCGATGCTGACGCGGGGAGACGCCGTATGGCGCGCATCGTCGTAAACCCCGGTCCGATGAATGGACGCGACGGCCTGCCGGATGCGGTCGAGGGCGGAACGCGCCTCGTCGGGATTCGTCTCGGGGAAAAGGATTCCGAATTCCTCGCCGCCCAGGCGTCCGACGCGGTCTTCCTCGCGCATTTCGCGCCGCATCACCTGCGCGGTCTCCCGGAGCACATGATCCCCGATGTCGTGGCCGAACGTGTCGTTGATCTCCTTGAAATGGTCGAGGTCGGCGATCGCCAGAACCAGCGGATGTCCGCGGCGAAGGCTTCGCGCGATCTCGTTCTGGAGCGCCGCCAGAAAGGCTCTCCGGTTCATGACGCCCGTCAGCGGATCGATCTCGGTGGTTTTCCGGAGCTGCGATTCGACGGTGCGGATGCGCAAAAAAGCGCCCGCCATGTCGGCGGTCGTCCGCAAAAGACGGATTGCGTCGCCGCTCAGCAGCCCGGTCTCCGAAGCCCCGAACGCGACGCCGACGGCTCCCCAGAAGTTCTTTCCGGCGAAAACGGGAACGAACAGGAACGAACGCGCCGGGCCGGGATCGATGTCCGGAGCCGCGGATTTCAGCCTGTCGGACGTGAAGACAAGGTGCTCCGCGCGTTTCAGCGGTTCGATGAGCGCGGCAAGGTCCGGAGAAAACGGGATGCGGGCCGGGACATGCCCCCTCTCCTCCGCGCGCCGCGTTTCGTCGCGGGTCTCGACGACAAGGTGGAGGTGCGCTTCGCGTCCGACGCTTTGAAGAGGCTTTCCGCCTTCGGGCGCTTCGGCGCGGAGGATGCCGCACCAGAGCACGTCGCACGCCTCGCGCAGCCGGATGCAGACGCGGGAAAGAACGCCCTCCGCCTTGTGATGGCTCAGAAGGATGCGCGCGATTTCGGACAACGCCGTTTCGTGCGCGAGCAGTCGCGCGAGGTCCCGTTGCCGCAGGCGCAGTTCGTCGCCCGTTCGCGAGATTCGGTAGGCGCCGTACGCGAACGCGAAAAGAACCAGCAGGCCGACCGCGAACGCCAGATAGGTCCAGTCCGGAATGAAGGTCAGATCCTCGTCGTACAGCCAGCGTCGCTGAAGCACGTAGTACAGGGACCTCGGGTCATTCAGCATTTCGTCGATGCGCCTGTCGAGCGTTTCGAGCAGATCCGCGTTTTTTCCCCGCGTGGTCGCGAAGTAGATCCGGCTCGGCGCGAAGACGATCGGCGTGCGAAGCAGGCCGTGCTTCCGGACCAGAGGGAGGCTGATCGTGTATTCGGCGAGAACGCCGTGGGCCTTTTTCTTCGAGACGGCGTCGAAGGCCTCTTCGATCGTCGGGAAATCGATGATCGAAAGGTCGAGTTTCAACTGCTGCGTCGTCCTGCGAAGCTCCGAGACCGCGACGAAGCCGCGCTGGGCGGCGATCCGGCGTCCCCGGAGATCGAAAACGTCGAGAAGGGACTCTCCGGGCGACGTGAAGATCGTGAACCACGTGCTGTAGTGGTTCACCTTCGAAAAGTCGAAGAGGGACGCGAGTCTCGGGGTCGGCGTCATGCTCGCGATGTCGATCTCGCCGGAAGCCAGCCGCGCGACGATCGTTTCTCCGGGAGCGGAGACGAACGAGAGATCCCACCCTTCGCGTTGCGCGACGGCTTGCAGGAGGTCCACGAAGAATCCCTGGAAGTTCCCCCGGCCGTCGCGGAAGAAGAGCGGTCGGAGTTCGACCATCCCGTAGACGACGGAGCGCGAAGCGGCGAAGGCCCGCTCTGGAAGAGGAAAGAACGGCGCCGTCGCGAGGAAAAGGCACGAGAAAGCGCAAAAACATGCCGTCGCGCCACGCCTCGATCGCTTCAGGAAGTTGTCGGGGCGTCGCGCGGCTATGCCAGCGTTTTCGGGCATCGGGATGGGACCATAGGGGACATCCTTTCGTGCAAAGAACAATAACACAATTATGCATCAAAGCTCCGATGCGGGCAAGAAGGATCGTCCGTTCTGCGCTGTATTTTTTAATGAACGGAGATGCGTTTCGAAAGGATATGAATGAAGAGCATTATTTGCAATTAATGGATAGAGGATGTCAGGCCCCTTCCGACAGGAAGCTCAAAAGAAAGGTGACCGCCAGGAGATCGGCGCTTCCCCCGGGGCTGATGTTGCGCTCGACGAAGAGGCGCGTCGCCGCGGCCGTGATGTCCCGCACCCGTCCGTTCCCGACCGGTGCAGGACGTTCGTGTCGTCCGAATGCTGCATGATGACCAGAAGCGTGTCCGCTCCGGCGTCGCCGGGGGACCGCCCCTCCCGCGCCGCGTTCTCGAGGAAGGGCAGGGCCCGGTTCACGACGGTCGGAAAGCCGCGTTCCGCTTCGCCCCGGATGCCCGTGACGCCATACCGGAGGTAGAGCCGTTCGCCGGCCGTCAGGGGACGATCGGGTGGCGCGTCCCGGAGGGATTCGAGTTCGCGTCGGACGATGCCCGCGACGATCCGGGACGCAAGCGCGGCGAGATCTTCCGGCGAGAGCGGCTCGTTCCGGGCGGCGCGCATGCCGGCCGCCGCGCAGATCAGTCCGAAGGAGAAGAGCAATCCCTTGTGCGTGTTCACGCCGCCGGTCGCATCGAACATCGCGCGCTCGGCGCGCAGTCCGATCCGGCGGATACGGGGAAGGAGGTTTCGGGGATCGACCGCGCCGCAGCGGAAACCCGCGCGCGCGAACAACGCCATCCACGGCGCGAGCGCCGTGGCGCTGTCGATGAACGTGAAGCGCGTCATATCCCCGTGCGCGCCCGCGTCACAGGGCCCCACGAGTCCGGGCTTGGGGTGGACGGCGATCTCGTAGAGCATGGCCCGCAGCGCGCAGTTGCGGACGAGGGATTCGAGCATTCGGCGTCTCATGGTCCGGAGGGCCGGTCGAGCAGCGAATCGATTGCGGCCAGAAGGTCGGAAAGCGGGTGCGTTCGCTCGCGGGCGCAGAAGCGGGCCGGTCGGTCGCAGCAGAGGCAGCGGCGTTCCGGAAGACCGAGGGCGGATCTGGATATCGGGGCTCCGGTCGCGTCGAGAACGTCGACGTCGAAACACCGCCCCCAGGGGTGTGACTGTTCGAACTTCACCGCGAGCAGCTTCGCTTCATTTCCGCCCAGCGACGTCGCGAGGTGCGCCTCCATTCCCGCCGCGCTCTCGAAGGTTCCTGCATGTCGGGCGAGGGGATCGCGCAGCTTCCAAAAGGCGATGAGGGCGTCGAGGAACTCCCGGAAGGCGCGCGCGTATCGCGCGGATGTCTTCTCCGGCCCCGGAATGTTTATCGTCACGGTGACGATCGCGCCGCCGTACTGTTCGACGAGTGCGAGCCGTCGTCGTGTCCGCGCTTCCCGCGCGTCGAGAAGGGCCGAAAACGCGTCCATCGGAGTCAGTCGTCCTGCGGACGAGGGAGCGTCCCGTCGCCGAGTTCCGCGCCGAGCCGCAGCGAAATCGCGCGGGCGCTTTCGATCGCGGCCGGGACGAGTTCCGCGATCATGGACTCCGTGAAGCGCGGGATCGGCCCGGAGACGGTCAGGCACGCGACGGGCATGTTGCTCGCGTCGAAGATCGGAACGGCGACGGATGAGACGCCCTGTTCGCGCTCCGCGCTGCTCATCTCGTAGCCCCGGGTCCGGACGACGCGCAGACGTTCCTCCACCTTCGCGGGGTTCACGAGCGTGTTGGGCGTCAGCGGCGTCGCGTCCTTCAGGACCGACGCCACCTCCTCCGGCTTCATGAAGGCCAGGAAGCAGCGCCCCGAGGCGCCCGCCCAGAGCGGGAAGCGGTCGCCGAGTTTCGCGGACCGCTTCAGGTTGTGGGAGCTTTCGAGCTGTTCGTAGCACACGCGGATGCGCCCCTCGCGGAGGTAGAGGTTCACCGTCTCGTTGAACCGGCGTCGGAGTTCTTCCATGTACGGAAGCGCGACCGTCCGCAGCGCCCCGCTCCGCTTCGCGAGAGAACCGAGATAGTAGCAGACGGACCCGAGGCGGAGCTGTCTCGAACTATCGTCCCTGTCGAGAAAGCCCGTCTCGACGAGCGCGGAGACGATCCGCGACGCCGTGGAAAGCGGCAGGGAAAGCTTCGCGGCGATCTCGGAGACGGAGAGCGCCGGTGTGTACCACGAAAAGCAGGTGAGCACCGAAAGGCCCTTCTTGAGGGCGGCCGTGCCCCCTTCGTGTTCGGATGATCGCATGGCGTACCTCCTCCGTTTCGTATTCGCTGTCCCCAGCCGGATATCGGCCCGCACGCATCAGAATATTCCCTTTTGCCGGATTGACAAGCCCTTGGGATCAGGTATTATAAATATACCATATATTGAAAATAACTTCCATATATTGGAAGTTGCTCAAGGAGGCTCCGATGAAGAAGAGTACGATTCTCCGAAAGATCCTCAAGGAACGGCGTGCGATTCCAGCGCCCGGGGCGCACGATGTGATCTCCGCGAAGCTCATCGAACGCGCGGGGTTCGAGATCATCCAGGTCAGCGGGTTCGGTCTGGCGGCGACGTATCTGGGGCTGCCGGATATGGCGTTCCTGTCGTCGACGGACATGCTGAACTTCACGCGCAACATCGTCGACGCCGTGTCGATTCCCGTCATGGGGGACGCGGACACGGGATTCGGAAACAGCATCAACGCGATGCGCGTCACGGAACAGTACATCAAGGCCGGAGCCGCGGGGATGAACATCGAAGATCAGGTCTTCCCGAAGCGATGCGGCCATATCGAGGGCAAGACGATCGTTCCGACTGACGAGATGGTCCTGAAGATCCGCGCGTGCTGCAAGGTGCGCGACGAACTCGACCCCGACTTCATCATCAACGCGCGAACGGACGCGATCGCGGTCGAAGGCGTCGGCGAGGCCATCCGGCGCGGCAACGCGTACGCGGAAGCGGGCGCCGACATGATCTTCGTCGAGGCCCCCCGGTCGGTCGAGGAAATCGGCCGCGCCGTGAAGGAGATCAATGCCCTCGTGAGCATCAACCTCTTCGACAACGTCGAGGGCGGAAAGACGCCGCTGGTTCCCGTGAAGGACCTCGCGGCCATGGGTGTCGCGCGCGTGAGCATCCCCGTCGGAACCACGTTCGCGGCGATGCGCGGCGTCGAGAAATACCTCGAAGCCATCAAGGGCGGACAGCTCGCCCCCGGCCGGACCGATCTCGTGGCCACATTCGCCGAGTTCAAGGACCTGGTCGGCGTGCCGAAATTCCGGGAGCAGGAGAAGGAATTCCTGCCGAAGTTCGTCGAATAGACGCTGTGCGACGGGTGACGGAGTGAGCGGCGTTCTTGGATTCATCGGTTTCGGCGAGGTCGCCTACCACATGTCGAAGGGGCTCAAGGGGGCCGGGTGGGGCGAGATCGTCGGGTTCGACGCCGCGCTTGCGAACGGCGGCGCCTACGCGGACACGATCCGGTCCCGCGCGGCGGAGGCGGGCGCGGTCCTCTGCGGCTCGCTCGCCGACATGCTCGCCCGCGCCGACGTCGTCATCGCGGCGGTTCAGGCAAAGTACGCGCCGCAGGCCGCGCGCGACGCCGCGCCGCTCATGCAGCCGGGGCAGATGTATATCGACGTCACGACGGCCAGGCCGGAGTCCAAGCGCGAAATGGAAGCGATGTTCGCGGCGCGGGGAATCCGGTGCGTCGACGGAGCGATGCTCGGTCCCTTGCCCGTCAACGGGCACCGCGTGCCGATTCTCGCGTCCGGAGCGGCGGCGGCCGAATGGGCCGCGATGATGACGCCCTTCGGCATGAAGATCGAGGTCACGGAGGGGCATGCGGGGGCGGCTTCGGCGATCAAGCTCGTCCGCAGCGTCTTCATGAAGGGGCTCGAGGCGCTTCTCGTCGAGACGTTCCTGTTCGCGCGCCGGAGCGGGGCCGAGGATATCGTCCTATCGTCGCTCGCGGCGACGCTGAACGTTCCGTTCGAGAACACGGCGCAGCGGATGATCGCAGCGGACCTCGTCCACGCGGAGCGACGCGCGTTCGAGGTCGAGGAGTCCATCGGGCAGATGCGCGATGTCGGCGTCGAACCGGTCATGGCCGAGGCGATCGTCCGGCGGCTCAAGAAGTCGGCGGCGCTCGGAACGCGCGAGGAACTCGGCGGCGTCGCGCCGAAGACGCTGGAGGACGTGTACGGGATCTGGCGGAAAAAAGAGTATTGCTGATCCCGTTAGAACGGCGCGCCCTTCGTCGAACGGGGGACGCGGCAGAGAAAGGGAAGAGTGAGACATGTCCGTAGGATTCCGTGTCTATATGAAACGAAACATGCCGCCGAGGGAGCTGGTCGAGGCGTTCCGTTCGATTCCGGCCGCGAATGTCGCGGACTGCATGGGGCGGCGCTTCGCGATGCTTCCCGAGATTCGCCGGATGACGCTCCCCGAAGAGCTGAATATGGTCGGCGTCGCGCTGACGGTCAAGACGTGCTACGGCGACAATCTGATGATCCATCAGGCGCTCGACATGGCGGTCGAGGGGGATGTCGTGGTCGTCTCCAACGAGGGCGGGCGGAACCGTTCGCTGATGGGGGAGATCATGCTCGAGTACGCGAAGCGCAAGGGGATCGCCGGGATCGTTCTCGACGGTCCGCTTCGCGACGCGGGCGCCATCGCGACCGGCGGCCTTCCCGTATACGCGACGGGCTCGACGCCCGGCGGCCCGTACAAGGAGGGGCCGGGAGAGGTGAACGTTCCGATTTCGTGCGGCGGGGTCGAGGTTCACCCAGGGGATATCGTCGTCGGAGACGAGGACGGCGTCATCGTCATCCCCCGGCGCGACGCGGAACGCGTCTTGCGCGAGGCGCAGGCGTTCCAGAAGAGCGATACGGCGAAACTCCAGGCGGCGATCGACGGAACGGCCGACCGAAGCTGGGTTCGCAAGCAGCTCGACGCGAAGAAGTGCGAGTTTCTCGACGAGGCGTATTGATCCCGAATCGTTTTGCACGGTGGTCTTCGGGCTTCTTGCGTGTCGCGGGAAAGAGCGGATTCGTTTTTCCCCGGGTGTGGGGAATGAAGCGGATGGAATCCAATTCAAGGGAGGGTGTGCAATGAAGCGGAGTTGGGGAGCACTTGCGGTTGCGCTGGTTCTCGTTATGGCGGCGGCGCCTGTTTTTGCGGCTGATGTATTTGTCCGGATCGGGACGAGTACGGTGGGCGGCGGATTCTACCTGATCGGAAACACGATCGCGCAGCTCGGGACCGCGAAGATGAAGGAGATCAACTTCACGGCCGTGACCGGAGGATCGGTCAAGAACTGCATGAACCTCGGAACGAAGGATATGGAACTCGGCATGGTGCAGTCGTCCACCGTGAACGACGCGTGGAACGGAACCGGCTCCTTCAAGGACAAACCGATCAAGACGCTGCGCTACGTGACCGCGATCTATCCGATGCCCGCCCACATTCTCGTGAACACCGACGCGGGGATCAAGAGCATCGCCGACTTCAAGGGCAAGAAGGTCGATTTCGGCTCCGTCGGACAGGGAATCGAGGTCAACACGCGCGAGTTCATGTCCGTTTACGGACTTGCCGACGCGGACGTAAAGGTTGAACGCTACGGGCGCTCCGAGGTCGAGGAGGCGCTCAAGACCGGAGACTCCCAGGCCCACATCTGGACGACGAACGCGCCGAACGCGCAGGTCTCCGACATGATCCGCTCCGGCAAGGTCGGCCTGATTCCGATCGAGACCGCCAAAGTCCACGAGATCGTCATGAAGTTCCCCCACTACGCTCCGGCGGTCATCCCGGCGGGAACCTACCCCGGGTACGACAAGGACATCCAGGTCGTCGCGGCGATCGGTTCGCTGCTGACGTACGAGGATATGCCCGAAGACGTCATCTACAAGATCACGAAGATGCTCCACGAAAACGCGCCGTTCCTCCGCGAGCGCCTGAACTACTTCTCGAACTTCGAACTCAAGACGGCCCTCGACGGAATGGCCGTTCCGCTTCATCCGGGCGCGAAGAAGTATTACGTCGAAAAGGGACTTCTGAAGGAGTAACGGCCCGGAGTTCCAGTCCGGACGGAACGGAACGACGCCGGGGGAGGGGAAATCCCCTCCCCCGCTTTCTGGGAAAGGGAGGTTTCGGACCATGGATCCAAACGATCTTCTTCTCGAAGAGGAAGACCAGAAGCCCGTCGCGGGAAAAAAGCGGTCATTGACCGGACATCTCGGGACGCTGATCACGGTGTTCACGGTGAGCCTCGCGGCCTTCCAGCTGTACACGGCCTTCTTCGGCCTGTTCCCGGCCATGCAGCAGCGCAGTCTCCACATGGCCTTCGTTCTGCCCCTCATCTTCCTCATCTATCCGATGCGAAAATCGTCCCCGGCGGCGCGCCCATCGATTCCGGACTGGATTCTGGCCGTCCTCGCCGCGGTTTGCACGCTCTACATCTACTTCAACTATGAGGACATCGCGAACCGCGCCGGAATGTACAAGGACTTCGAACTCTACCTCGGCGCGCTGATGGTCTTCATCGTCTTCGAATCCGGGCGCCGCGTCCTCGGGTATTCCCTGCCGATCTTCTGCGGCTTCTTCCTCTTCTTCGCCTACTTCGGGCGGTCCATGCCCGGACCGTTCCGCCATTTCGGGCTCTCGATCCCGCGAATCATCGAGGAACTCTACCTCACGACGGACGGGCTCTTTGGACTCGTCACGGGCGTCTCGGCGACCTACATCTACCTGTTCATCCTCTTCGGCGCCTTCCTCGGATCCACCGGGACCGCGAAATTCTTCAACGACCTCGCGATGGCCCTGACCGGCCATCTCAAGGGCGGCCCGGCCAAGATCGCCGTCCTCTCGAGCGCTCTGATGGGGACGATCAGCGGAAGCACGTCGGCGAACGTCGCGACGACGGGGACGTTTACGATTCCGCTCATGAAGAAGATCGGATACCAGCCCCACTTCGCGGGTGCGGTCGAGGCGGCCGCCTCCACGGGGGGCCAGATCATGCCTCCGGTTCTCGGGGCCGCGGCCTTCATCATCGCCGACACGCTCGGGATCTCGTACCTCAAGGTGCTCGTGGCGTCCGTCGTTCCGGCGATCCTCTACTTCTTCGGGATCTGGTGCAGCCTGAGCCTCGAAGCGTCGAAGCTCGGCCTCAAGGGGCTCGAGAAAAGCATGCTGCCGAAGGCCAAAGACGTTATCCTGAAGAACGGATACAAGTCGATCCCGCTCTTCGGGATCATCTATTTCCTCGTTCAGGGGTATAACCCGCTCTACGCCGCGTGCTGGGGCATCATCCTTGCCGTCGTTTTGAGCTTCGTGCGCAAGGAAGACCGGATGGAGCCGAAGAAGTTCATCAAGACGCTCGAGGACGGCTCGAAGAGCGCCCTGTCCGTGGCGGTCGCGTGCTTCATCGTCGGCGTCGTCATCGGAATGATGGGCGCCACCGGCATCGCGCTGCGCGTCGGGGACGCGATCCTCACGATGACGCAGGGGAGCCTTGCGCTCACGCTGATCGCGACGATGCTTCTCGCCATCGCGCTCGGAATGGGAATGCCGACGACGGCGAGCTACGTCATGGCCAGCGCCGTCGGCGCGCCCGCGCTGATCCTTCTGGGCTGCAAGCCGCTCGACGTCCATTTCTTCGTCTTCTATTTCGCGGCGCTCTCCTCGATCACGCCTCCCGTCTGCGTCGGCGCCTACACGGCCGCCGGGATCGCCGGGGCGGATCCCAACAGGACCGCCTTCGCCTCGATACGGCTCGGGCTCGCGGGGTTCGTCATCCCGTTCGTGTTCATCTATTCGCCCGAGCTGCTGCTGACGAACGTGACGAACTGGTTCTCGTTCGGCGTCGCAGTAGTGACGGCGTGCGTCGGCGTCTTCTCCCTGGCCATCGCCACCGAGGGCTACGCTCTCGGACCGGTCTCGCTTCCTCTGCGGCTCGTCGCGCTGGCGGCCGCGATCCTGCTGATCGTACCCGGGATCGTTACGGACGCCGTCGGGATCGGACTTCTCGCGCTGGTTATCGTTCTCAGTCACCGCTCCGTGACAGCCGGAACGGGGCGCTGACACATGAATTCCGGGCATGAAAACGCGGTCCCCGGCCGCGGCGTCGCAGGTTCGTTCGAATCCTGCGACGCGCTGGTGGTCGTGACGCTCCCACTTCCCCTGCCCGGAGGGGGAGCAAGCGCCTCCGGGGAAGTCTCGCTGCATCTTGAAAGCCCCGTACTCGCGGTCTGCGGGGAGCGGATGCGGCGCGTGGCGCTGGAAACGCTGCGCACTCTGGGTGTGAACGCCGCCGATGTTGCTGTCAGGGACCGGGGGGCGCTCGACTGCACGCTGGCGGCCCGCGTCGAGACGGCGGTCCGGCGCGCCCGCGCCTCCGCGGCGGAGGTGAACCGCCCGTGACGAAGACCCTGCGTCGCAGTTCGCTGTACGTTCCGGGAAACAACCCGGCGATGCTGATCAATGCCGGAATCTACGGAGCCGACGTCATCGTCTTCGACCTGGAGGACGCCGTGCCCTTTTCGGAGAAGGACGCTGCGCGCATCCTTCTTCGAAACGCGTTGTCGACGCTCCGCTACACTTCCGCCGAGATAGTCGTCCGGATCAATTCGCTTTCGACGCCGTTCGGGAGTGAGGACCTCGCCGTGATCGTCCCGCAGCGTCCGGACACGATCCGCATCCCGAAGTGCGAGACGGCGCGTGACGTAACGGACGTCGACCGGGTCGTCGGGGAGCTTGAGGCGGCGTCGGGCGTCGAACGCGGCTCGATTCGCTTCATGCCGATCATCGAGACGGCGCTCGGCGCGTGGAACGTCATGGAGATCGCGACGGCCAGCCCAAGGGTCACGGCTTTGAACTTCGGCGCGGAGGATTACACGGCGGATATCGGCGCGATCCGCACGAAGGAAGGATCGGAGCTTGCGAACCTGCGCGCGCGGATGCTTCTGGCCGCGCGTGTCGCGGGCGTTCAGGCGCTCGACTCGGTCTATTCGGACGTCGAGGACGACGACGGATTGTACGAGGAGGCCCGCCGGGCGCGGATCCTGGGGTTCGACGGCAAGTCGGTGATTCATCCGCGGCAGATCCCGGTCGTTCATCGGGCGTTCACGCCGTCGGAAAAGGAAATCGCGGCGGCGCTGCGCGTGGAGCGCGGACTCGCCGAGGGGAAAAGAATGGGCGTCGGTGTCGTCGTCGTCGATGGAAAGATGGTTGACGCCCCGGTGCTGAAGCGCGCCCGGAACGTGCTCGAACTGGCCCGGGCGGCCGGAGCGCTCCCGGAAGAGGAGGAATCGTGATGCCGCTGAACGGCGTGGGGCGGGATGTTCCGGACCGGATCCCGGGGTATGGGGACGTGCGTCACTTTGTTGCGGGCGACGCCCCGACGCCCCGGAGAGAGGCTCCGGAGACGGAGCGCGGCGCGGAAACGCACCTGCGCTCCGGCGCGAAGGTCGTCCCGCTCGAACGGGCGCTCGACCTGCTCGATCTGCGCGACGGAATGACGGTCTCGTTCCACCATCATCTCCGCGACGGGGACCTCGTCGTTTCGACGGTCCTCGACGCGCTGGCGCGCCGCGGACTCAGGGGATTGATCCTCGCGCCGACGGCGCTCTTCCCGGTGCACGAGACCATCCTGGCGCACGTCCGCTCGGGCGTAGTCGCGGGCATCCAGGGCAGCGTGAACGGTCCCGTCGGGCGGGCCGCGTCGGACGGACTCTTCGACGGCCCCGTCGTGCTCCGGTCGCACGGGGGCAGGGCGCGGGCCGCCGCTTCGGGCGAACTTCCGATCGATGTCGCGTTCATCGCCGCTCCGACCGCCGACCCCGAAGGGAACCTGAGCGGCCTGTCGGGGCCGTCCGCGTGCGGCTCGCTCGGATACGCGCACACGGACGCGCGGTATGCGCGGCAGGTTGTCGCGCTGACCGATAACCTCGTCCCGTATCCACTGCCGCGCGCGTCCATCGACCAGAGCTGCATTGACCTGGTCGTCCCGGTTGAACGTCTGGGAATCCCCGAACGCATCGTCTCCGGTACGCTTGCGGTCACGAAGGATCCGCTGCGGCTTCTGATCGCCGAGCGCACGGCGCGCGTTCTCGACGCATGCGGCGTGATCGCGCCGGGGATGTCGTACCAGGCGGGCGCGGGCGGCATCTCGCTCGCGGCGACGGCTGCGGTGCGCGAACGCATGCGGGAGCGGAAGATCCGGGGAAGTTTCGCGTCGGGGGGCATTACGGGCGATCTTGTCGCGATGCACGAAGAGGGGCTTTTCGATGCGCTGCTCGACGTCCAGTCCTTCGATACGGAGGCGGTCCGCTCCCTTTCGCGGAACAAGAACCACCGCGAGATGAGCGCCGCGATGTACGCGTGCCCCGGACCGAGGGGCTGCGTCGTCGACCGGCTCGACGCGGCGATCCTGGGGGCGACGCAGGTGGATGTCGACTTCAACGTGAACGTCAACACCGAGTCCGACGGCGTGCTGCTCCACGGAATCGGCGGACACATGGACACGGCCGCGGGCGCCCGCGTGACCGTGATCGTGACGCCGTTGCTGCGCGGCAACCTCCCGATGGTCGTCGACCGGGTCCTGACGGTTACGACGCCGGGCTCGACCGTCGACGTGATCGTGACCGAGCGCGGCGTCGCCGTGAATCCGGCGAGGCCCGACCTGGCGGATGCGGTCCGGAAGGCGCGGCTGCCCCTGCGCGACATCGCCGATCTTCGCGACGAGGCGTACGCGCTGACGGGCGAGCCCGAAACGCCGCGTTTCGGGGACCGGATCGTCGGTGTCGTGGAGTATCGCGACGGAACGGTCATCGACGTGATCCGGAACGTCGTATAAACGACCGCACAGGAACGTCCTTCTCCGAAAGATCGGGGAGGGACGTTTTTTTTGCGTTTCGGGTGTACGATAGGACAAAATTGTTTAACGGAAGCGTTGCAGAAAGGACGTGATGCGGGTGAAGAGAAACATTGTGACCATGGTTGTGTTCCTTGCCGCGGTTGTGCTGTGTGCGTCGTTCGGGAGCGGATATGCGTCGGCCGATGAGACCTGTCTTGTGGTCCGCCAGATCGCGCCGGTGATGAAGACTCCGGGACCGTACACAACGGTCGAGAACGGGCGGGGCGTCGAAATGCGCGACGACATCGAGGCGTGCGTCTACTACGGAAGCCGCGTGACCGTCGCGCCCGCGGAAGGGAAGCATGCGGCGAAGTGGGCGCTGTTGCGCTACGATGGCAAGACGCTCGGATATATCGAGAAGAACGCGATCGTTCCCTTCCCGGCGTACGAGGCGAGCGATCCGGAAGCCTACTGCGCGCGTCCGGAGAAGCTGCCGCTCTTCCTGCTTCCCGGGAAATATCCGGCGGAAAAGTACAGCGCGTTCTTCCTGCCGCGCGGCGTGACCGTCACCGGAATCGGAAAGGCGTCTTCGGGCGGGAAGGACTGGATCCTGCTGCGATTTTCGAGCGTCGGCGCCTCGGAGGAGAGCCCGGAGCCGGCGGACGTCCAGACGCGCTACGCGTGGGCTTTGGCCTCGGATCTGATCCGGCTCGGAACCTCGTATGTTCCGGACCTTTCGAAGGTCGACGAATCGCGGGTTCCGTCGCAGATCATGACGGAGCAGGACGGAAGCATGAAGAAGCGGATCGCCCTCGGAGAGTCGGAGCGCAGGAAGCTCGTCGCGCACGGATTCTACGTCGATCCGAAGCCCGTGATCCTCGAGACGCTCGAGGTCGACGATCTGATCGAGTCGTATCCGCGCGTTCGCGACCACGTGACCCCGCTCTTCATTACGGCCGATCTCGGCCTCCACACGTTCCACCTGCTCTTCGACCGCATGCTCCAGAAGACGGAGGAACGGCATTTCGCCCCCGCGCTCGCGACGCTTCTCGGGCTCATGAAGAAGGGCCTCGCGAACCTGACGCCCGCGCTTTCGGCGAGCGATGCGGGGAAGGCCGTTGCGTCCGTCGCGTCCGATTACCTCGACGTCGCCGCGGCGCTTCTGACAGGCAAGGGATCGCTCTCTCCGAGGGGAAAGACCGAGGTCGACCGGATCCTCGCCGCAAGGGAGAAGACGCGCTCGACGCTCTCGGGCCGGGAGGAGGACTACACGCTCTACAAGCCCCGCGGACACTATGCGCTCACGCCGGAACTCGGAAGGTACTTCCGCGCGATGAGCTTCCTCGGGGGCGTTGCGTTCGGCCTGAAGGCGCAGGACGAAGCGGCGGCGCTCCGGAACACCGGCGTCATCGCGGCCCTCTGCGCGCTGCTCGAAGATCCGGCGACGCTCGCCGCGTGGAAGAAGCTCTTCGACCCGTTCACGGAGCTTGTCGGCGCGTCGAACGACAATTCGTGGTACGACTACGGGTCCGTCGTGAAGAAGCTCTTCGCGCCCGACGCGCCGGGAGACGCCCAAAAGATGCGCGCCCTCAACCGCGCGCTTCTCGACGCGAGCCGCCCGCCGCTCATCATCGGCGTTCCGGCGCCTCGGACGGGCGCGTCACAGAAGGAGCGGGAGGACGACGCGGTCGGCTTCCGCTTCATCGGCCGAAGGTTCACGTTCGACGCGATGGTCTTCAACATGTTGACGTCGCCCCGGACGGGGACCGACGAGAAGCCGCGGAACCTGCCCGACCCGCTCGATGTCATGGCGTCCCTCGGGTCGTCCGCGGCGCGGCTCGAAGCGAAAGCGTTCGAGAGCTTCGCGAAATACGGCGAGAACCTGAAGAAGCTCCAGGAATCGTGGAAGGCCTTTGAGCGGAATCCCCTCTCGGCGAACGTCTACTCCCGGCTGCTGCGGATCTTCTCCGAGTATTTCGAGCCGACGGGGAGCGGACAGTTCTTCACGAAATCGCCGAACTGGGAATACCGGAAGCTCGTCACGGCCTCGGCGGCCTGGGCGGAACTCAAGCACGACACGATCCTCTACGGCGAGCAGTCCGGCGCGGAGATGGGCGACGGCGGGGACGTCTGGTACGCGCCCGACTTCCTGTTCCCGGAACCTCGTGGGTACGTCGAGCCGCAGCCGAAGCTCTTCGACGCGCTCGCGTCCTGCGCGTCGGGCGTGAAGGGGTTCCTCTCGAACGCGGGGATCACGGACGAGGAGTATTCCGGAAAGCTCGCGACGTTCGCCGACCTCATGAAGCGGCTCGCCGCGATCGCCGGGAAGGAGACGACCGGAGGCGAAATCACGGCCGATGACTATCGCTTCGTCCGGGAGTTCCCGTGCGAGCTGTCGCGCGAACTCCTGCTGCCCGAAGACATGCAGCAGCTCTATCCGCCGGTCCCCGACGACGTCCGCGACCGGCTCCGGATGGCGCTCGTCGCCGACGTCGCGTCCGACTACCTCGCGGGCCGCGCGCTTTATGTCGCGACCGGAACGCCGAGATACATCAACGTCTTCGTCGACGATCCGTGGGGCGGTCCGCGCGTGACGCGCGGCGCGGTCTTCTCGTTCTATTCGTTCGCGCGTCCGCTCGCCTCCGGGCGGATGGACGACGCGGCCTGGAAGAAGCTGGTCTACGGCAAGGACCAGAAGGCGCTCGACGCCCTTCGCCCGGCCTGGACGAGAAAACCGGAGAACTGAGCGCCGGCTGTGCCTGTTCCGCCCGCTTCGCTCGTGCGACGGGTCGTCGCGTGCGCGCTGCTTGGGGGGCTGTTCTTCCCCGGCGG